>NZ_JBEZDN010000154.1:0-18137 GCF_040648315.1 Pseudonocardia sp. NPDC049154 | reverse complement strand
CATCTGCCGGTAGGCCAGGGTGCCGACGACCGCGGCGACGAGGCCACCGCCGGCCAGCACGAACCGCGTGCCGTCGACCGTGAAGTGCGCGCCGACCTCGGGTCGGTGCTGTGGGTCAGCTCTGGGGGTCAGCTCTGGCGGGTCCCGCAGGTGGCGCAGAAGACCGCGCCGGGGGTGACGGTCGAGCCGCAGTTCGTGCAGCTCCCGGCCTTCGGGATCGAGACGACCGCGGTGGGCGCGGCGGGCTCCTCGCCCGAGCCGTTCACCGGCGGGGCCATCGACGCCGTCGGCGCCGGCGGGGCGGGCGGGTTCACCGGGCCGGCGGGCCCGGGGTTCACGAACGGCGCGGCCGGGGCGGGACGCTGCGAGGCCATGATGTCGGCCGGGGTGACGACCGTCGTCGGGCCGTCGGAGACGCCGGCCGGGGGCTGCTGCTGCCACGCCGGAGCCTGCGGGGCCGGCCGGTTCTGCGGGGGCATCGGCGTGCTCCCCCACGGCGCCTGCGGCATGCGCGGGGCCTGTGCGCCCGGCGTCCAGTCCGCGTAGCCGTCGAAGCGCGGGTCGCGCGGGGCCGGGATGTCCGCCACGACGCCGTCGCCGCGGCCCTTGCGCCGGCGGAGCATCGCCACGAGCAGCGCGATCCCGCCGACGACCAGCGCGGCGGCGCCGCCGACGATCGTCCAGAACAGCCACGGGGCGAGGCCCCACAGGACGGTGTCGTCGCTCTGCTGCGCGGCCGGGACGACCGGGGTGTCGCCGAAGCGCTCCTTGGCCTTGGCGGCCTCGGTCTTGAACTGCTGCGCCTGCCCGTGGTCCGGGTCGACGAGCAGCAGCCGCTCGAAGCCCGCGATCGCGTCGGTGTAGTGGCCGGCGTAGTAGTTCGCGAGCGCGCCGCGGTAGAGGGTGTCGTTGGGGCCCAGCTGGTTCTGCACACCGTTGCGCGCCAGCAGCTCGTTCAGCCCGCCCGCGGGGGCGATGAAGTTGAAGGCCTGGTCGTTGGGCAGGTGGGCGCTGTTGATGCCCAGGACGTCGCCGTCCATGTCCACGGTCGGGCCGCCGCTCATGCCGGGCGACAGGGACGCGGAGGTCTCGTAGTACGGGACGCTGCCCATGGTGCGCTTGGTGCTGATCTGACCGTCCTTGTTGGACGGCTCGAGGGTCGTGTCGGTGACGGCGTCGGCCGCGGCCGGGTAGCCGATCGACAGGACCGGGGTGCCGATGGCGGTGTCGGCCTCCGTGCCGAGCTGCACGGACGGCAGGTCCGAGCTCTCGATCTTCAGCAGCGCGACGTCGCCCTGGCTGGGCGGGCGGAAGTCGACGAGGCGGGCCGGCACGACCTCGCCCTTGGTGCCGCTGCCGGTGCCGGAGCCGATCACGGCCGAGTACTGCGCGTCGATCGGCGAGCCCTTGGCCTGGCCCTCCACGGTCCAGTTCGCCATGCCGTAGGTCATGGCGTCCTGCACGGTCACGCCGGGCGTCGTGGCCGCGAGGTCCTGCGCGACCATCGCGATGAAGTCCGCGCGGACGCCGTCGGGGCTGGTGGTGTCGACGCAGTGGCCGGCGGTGGCGATGTAGCCCTGCGGGTTCACGCCGAACCCGGTGCAGGTGGCGTTGAGCGTGAGCGGCTGGCCGTTGTTGTAGTACAGGCCGGTGCCGTCGCCGACGTAGGCGGTGAAGGTCTCGGTGAGGTAGACGATCGCCGGGCGTACCTCGGCGGCGGCCTTCTCGGTGGGCGTGGCCTGCTGGGGCGACGTCCCGGGGCCGGGCGGCGCGCCCGGCTCGGCGGCGAACGCGGTGCCCGCGGTGGCGAGGGTGACCGAGGCCGCGACGGCGACTGCGGCGGCAGCTCGGGCGATGGTGCCGGTCATTGGGTGGTCCTCTCGGGTGTGGCGGCTCTGGGCCTGTCGGCCACTCGCCCGGAGCCGGCGACTGCGCGGCCCGTCGATGACGAGGAGAACTGTCCCGCCGCAGGCCTCGCCGTCACGAGGGGTTCAACCCGTGAAGAGGGGTGGGGCCAGCACCACTTCCACTCCAGGCGGTGGACACCCCGCGCGGCCACCGGGCCGCATCCTCGGCGGACCGGACGCAGGCGGGGCACACTGTCCCGCATGGAGCAACGAGTGGCGTCGACGGCGCCGGTGCGGGTGCTGGTGGTGGACGACCACCGGCCGTTCCGGTTCGCCGCCGCCACGGTCATCCGGCGGATGCCCGGGTGGGAGATCGCGGGCGTCGCGGAGACCGGCGAGGCCGCCGTCGACGCCGCCGCCGAGACGCACCCGGACCTCGTGCTGATGGACGTCAACCTGCCCGGCATCGACGGCGCCGAGGCCGCCGCGCGGGTCTCCGCGGCCGCGCCCGGCACCCGGACCGTCCTGTGCTCGACCTACCGCCTCGAGGACCTGCGGATCGACCCCGGCGGCCCCGGCATCGCGGGCTACCTGCACAAGGAGGAGCTCGGCGCCCCCGTGCTGCTCGACCTGTGGAACCGGATCAGCACCGCGGCGTAGCCGCGCATCCAGCCGGCGGCGTAGCCGCGCATCCAACCCGGCGGCGTAGCCGCGCATCCAGCCCAGCGGCGTAGCCGCGCATCCAACCCGGCGGCGTAGCCGCGCATCCAACCCGGCGGCGTAGCCGCGCATCCGCCCCGCGGCCGGGATTCATCCGGCGCGCAGCGACGCCGCCACCGGCTCCCGGGCCATCCGCACCGCCGGCACCGCGCCGAGCACCAGCGACCCGGCCAGCACCGCGGGGATGATCAGCGCGATCGGCCAGACCGGCACCGCCACGTCGGGCGCCACGCCCGTCTGGCTCGCCACCTGCCACCACAGCAGCCGGCCACCACCCAGCCCCAGCAGGACGCCGAACGCGACGCCGGGCAGCACGGTCGTGCCGGCCAGGACCCCGAGCGCCGCGCGCACCTGCCCCGGCGTCGCGCCCAGCACGGACAGCAGCGCGGCGTCCCGGGTGTGCCGGCGGACCGCGCTGATCAGGGTGTGGACCAACCCCGCCACGGCGACGGCCGCGAGCAGCGTCGCCAGGATCTCGGGCAGCCGGAGCAGGCCGGCGAGGGTGTCGATCTCCGGCGGCGTGCCCGGCAGGTGCACCTCGAGGCGTTGCGCGAGGTCGGCGTAGAGCGCACCCGCCTGCCCGGGCGCGGCCAGGACGTGCGCCGACGCCAGCGGCTGCCGGAAGAGCCCGCGCAGCTGGTCCGGCGTCATCAGCAGGCCCTCGCCGAGCGGCGCCCCGCGCTCGGGCTGCGGGACGGCCACGCCGGTCACGGTGAGCCGGGCCGTGCGCCCGTCGGACGAGGTGACCTCGACGGGGTCGCCGAGGCCGAGCTGCTCGCGGACGGCCACCCGCGCCCCGACGGCCACCTCCCCCGGCACCGCCGGCATCCGGCCGCTGACCAGCGAGACCGGGATGTCGCCCTTGCGCAGCACGTGGGCGTAGGCGTCGATCTGCCGGGACCGGGCCGGGTCGATCGTCACCCGCCCGGTCTCGACCTCGGTCAGCCCGGCGACGCGGGGGTCGGCGGCCAGCGCGGCCATGTCCGGCTCGCGGGCGTCGGCGATCGTGAGGTCCGAGGTGAACCCGTACCGGGCGGGGGTGTCGACGAGCCGCTGCAGGCTGGCGCCGAGCATGGTCGACGCGACGATCCCGGCGACCGTCACGGCGATCCCCGTCGCGGTGATCGCGGCGGGCAGGCCGACGGTCCCGGGCACCGTGCGGCCCCGCAGGGCGAGCCGCAGCCCCACGAACAGCGGCGGCCAGCGCACCGCCCAGCGGGCCGGCCGGTGGCGGCCGGCCGGCGGCCGGGCGACGGCGGCCCGCCCGGCCAGCGCCGCGCTGCCGGCCGCGAGGGCGAGGAAGCAGAGCAGCACGACCGCGCCGCCGCCGGCGACCGTGCCCCAGACGGGCCGGAAGCCGGTGTCGGGCTCGAAGCGGGCCTGGCTGCCGATGGGCTCGATGGCCCCGGCGGCCAGTGTCATCCCGGCGGCGACGACCGCCGCCGCGCCCGCGCCCACGCCGGCGGCGAGCACCCGGGCCCCGATGCGCTCGGCCGTCGTCATGCCCAGGGCGTTCTCCACCCGCTGGTCGACGGCGCCGCGGGCGTGGTGGCGCACCAGCCCCTGCCCGACGACGACGCACCCGCCCACCGCCACGACCAGTGCGAACCCCCACAGCCCGATGCCGAGCACGCGTTCGGCCGCGGCGACCGCGGGATCGGCGTCCATGGTCGGGAAGACCGGGACCTCGGGGACGTAGTTGCCGACGATCAACGGCCGCGGCTGGCCCTCGTAGCTGCGGGCGAGGGAGGCGACGAACCGGTCCCGCAGCGCGGCGTCGGCCGCGGCGTCGCCGGTGTAGGCGAGCCGTGCGAAACCCGAGCGCCCGCCCGCGGCACCGGCGTTCTGCGCCGCGAACGCGGGGGTGGACATGGAGTCGCCGATCGGGCCGGTCCACGACGGCATCCGCCCGATGCCGACCACCGTCATCCGCCGGGTGGCGCCCTCCGGCTCGCCGAACCCGACGTCGAACCGCGCGACCTGGCGCAGGGTCAGCATCTTCAGCGTGATCCGGTCGCCCACCCGCAGCCCGGCCGCGGCGGCGAGGGGCTCGCCGACGAGCAGCTCGTCGGCCGCCTCCACGCGCGGCGCGCGGCCGGCGACGATCACCGGCGTGACCAGGTCGTCCGGCCGCTCGGGGCCGGCGATCACCGAGGTGTACTGCAGGGTGGGCCCGGCGATCTGCGCGATCCAGGCGTAGGCGGTCCAGCTCTCCTCGACGCCGGGCAGCCCGGCGAACCCGGCCGTGACCTCGGGGAGGTCGGCGGGGAGGTAGGCGCGGGCGTCGTCGAGCCCGGTGCGCTCGACGAGCCGCGGATAGGCGCTGCCCGTGCGGTCCGCGACCACGGCGGCGCCGAGCAGGAGCCCGCCGACCACCCCCGCGATCAGGCCGAGGACGAGCAGCGCGCGGAACCCCGAGCGGAGCTCCGCCCGGGCGACCGCCCCCATCCCGTGCCAGCCCGCCGCGCTCATCAGAGGGCCGCCAACGGGGAGACCGCGGGGGTACGGGCCCGCAGCGCCGGGACCGCCGCGACCAGGGCGGCCCCCAGCGGCACCGCCGCGATGAGCAGCGCGATCGGCCCGGCCGGCACGTCGATGTCGCCGCCGACCCCGATCGTCGAGGCCACCTGCCACCAGAACAGCCGGGCCACGCCGAGCCCGACCGGCACGCCCAGCAGCACGGCCGGCACCGCGGTCGACGCGGCCAGCACGCCGAGCGTGGTCCGCACCTGGCCCGGGGTGGCCCCGAGCACGGAGAACACCGCCATCTCGCGCGCCAGCCGCCGGGCGCCGACCAGCAGCGAGTGCGCCAGCCCCGTCCCGGCGACGACGGCGAGCACCACCGCGAGCACGTCCGGCAGCCGGCCGAGGTCGCCGAGGTTGCGGATCGCCTCGGGCACGGTCGGCGGGGCCAGCTCGAGCCGGCCGCCCAGCTCGGCGGCGAGCGCGCCGGCCGTGCCGGGCCGGGCGTAGACGTGCGTGGTGAGCAGCGGGAAGTTGCGTTCGGGACTCACCGCGAGCAGCCCGTCGCCGGTGGCGAGGAGGTCCTGGCCGAGCGGGCCGTGATTCTCGTTAGGTACCACCGCGATCCCGACGACGGTCATCGGGTGCGGGGCACCGTCCGTCGCCAGCGTGTCGATCCGCTCCCCCGCGGACAGCCCGCGCTCGGCGGCCACGCGGGGGTTGACGGCGACCTCGTCCGGCGCGGCCGGCAGCCGCCCGGACACCAGCTCGACGGGTGGGGCGCCCTTGCGGGCCGTGATGCTGACGATGCCGAGCGGGTCGCCGGAGGCGAGCCGGGCGTACGAGGTGTCGGTGATCGCCAGCGCCGCGACCCGCGGGTCCTCGACGAGGGCGAGGACGTCGGGTTCCCGGCTGTCGGCGATCGTGATGTCGGCGCCGCCCGCCCACCGCTCCGGGGTCGCGACGAGCCGGTCGAGGCTCGCCCCGACCGTCACCGTGGCGACGATCCCGGCGACCGCGGCGGTCGCGGCGAGGACCGTGACCACCGGTGGGACGCCACGCCGGGTGCCCGCCTGGGCGAGCCTGCTGCCGAGCAGCAGGGTCGGCCACCGGCACAGCGATCCGCCGACGGCGGCGGCGAGCGAGCCCGGCCGGGGCGCGGCCGGCTCGGGGACGGCCAGCGCACGGCGGCGCCAGGCGAACGCGGCCGCAACCGCCGTGACCAGCAGGAACAGCGCCGCGAGCGCGGCACCGCCGGCCAGCGCGAGCGCCCACTGCGGCCGGAAGCCCGGCTCCGGCTCGAAGCGGGCCTGGCTGCCGAGCGGCGCGAGCCCGCCGGCGGCCACCACGACCCCGGCGCCGAGCAGGCCCGCCACCGCCGCCGCGGGGACGGCGGCGGCGACCCGGGCGCCCACGCTCTGCGCCGCCGTCATGCCGAGGGCGGACTCGATCGACCGGGCCGCGCGGGCCGTGCCCGCGGTCCGCAGCAGCCCGAGTCCGACGACCTGCACCGCGCCCAGGCCCACGACCAGGGCGAACAGCCCGACGCCGATGAGCAGCGCCCGCTCGGCCGCGTGCACCGCGGGGTCGGGCGAGCGCGGGTGCTCCGCCCCGGGCGTCAGGTAGTCGCCGACGATCGACGGCTGCGCGGCCGACAGCTCGGCGACGGCCTCGTCGAAGCGGGCGGCGGCGTCCGGCGTCGGGTCGAGCCGGACGTAGGCGGAGTGGCCGATCCCGGTCCCGGCCAGCGCCCGCGCGAACCCGGGCCCCGCGAGGACGTCGGGCAGGGCCTGCCCCCACCCCGGCATCCGGGCGACGCCGACGACGCGCACCGTGGCCACCGGGCCGTGCGGGGTGAACCCGACGGCGAACTGCGCCATGTCCTCGAGGGTCAGCATCCGCAGCGGCAGGACCGTGCCGACGCCCATGCCGTGCTCGGCCACGCGCTCGGAGATCACCACCTCGTCCGCGGTGGCGGGGTCGACCGCGCGCCCGTCGACGATCACCGGGGTGACCAGCTCGGGGTGCGGGGCGGTGCCCGCGGCCAGCGACATGAACTGCACCTGCGGGCCGCCGACCTGGGCCACCCACGCCTCGGTGAGCCACGCGTCGGCGACGCCGGGCAGGGTCGGCAGGGCCTCGATCAGCGCGGGCCGGTCGGCAGGGACGATCAGCCGGGCGTCGTCGAGGTGCACGGCCTCGACGAGCCGGGGGTAGGCGGTGGCGGTGCGCTCCCCGACCGCGACCGCTCCCAGCACCACGCCGCCGACCAGGCCCAGCACCACGCCGAGGGCGAGCAGGCTCCAGCGCCGTTCCCGCAGCTCGGCGCGGGCGACGAGCCGGACCGCGCCCCGCTGGCCCGGCGCGTCGGCCGCGCGCGCGGGCACGGCTCAGCCCGCCACGGGGGCGGGGCGCGACGCGACCGCCGGGACCGGTGGTCGAGAAGCCGGCGCGTCGTCCGCCCCCGCCGCCGGGACCGGGATGCGCCCGGTGAGCATCGTGCCGTCGCCCGGCGCCGACACGAGCTCGACGGTGCCGCCGATCGCACCGAGCCGGTCCGCCATGTTCTGCAGGCCGCCGCCGCCGGCGACCCGGGCCGGGTCGAAGCCCGGCCCGTCGTCGGCGACGACCACGGTGAGCTCGTCGCCGTCGGCGCCGGCCTCCACCTTCAGCGTGATCGTGACGTGCGCGCCGGGAGCGTGCTTGCCCGCGTTCTGCAGCGCCTCGAGGCAGCAGAAGTACACGGCGGCCTCGGCCTGCTCCGGCATCCGCCCGATGCGGTCCGCGTGCACCTCGACGGTCAGCGGGCTGCGCTTGGCCGCGGCCCGCAGCGCGTCCCCGAGGCCGGCGTCGCGCAGCAGCGGCGGGTAGATGCCGTGGGCCAGGTCCCGCAGCGCCTGGATGGAGTCGCGGACGCCGCGGTCGAGCTCGTCGAGCAGCTCGGCGTTGGGGTCGTCGGGCGAGGTCAGGGTGTCACGGACGAGCCGCAGCCCCACGGCGAGGGCGACCAGGTGCTGCTGCGCGCCGTCGTGGAGGTCGCGCTCGATGCGGCGGCGCTCGGCGTCCGCGGCCGCGACGAGGCGGGTGCGGGAGGCCTGCAGGTCGGCGTTGGTGCGGCGCAGGTCGGCCAGGGTCGCCTGGAGGGCCTCGTCGAGCGCGCGGTTGCGCAGCACGATCGCCAGCCGCCGGACGACCTCGGCGAGCGCCCGCTCGTCCGCCTCGCCGAAGGTGTCGGCGTCGGCGTCGCGCTCGATCACCACGAGGGCGAGCACCTCGCCGCCGTGCACCGCGGGTGCGAGCCGCAGCTGCCCGCGGCGGGCCGGCCCGTCCTCCTCGACCAGGTGCGGGAGCCAGAGCTCCAGCCAGCCCGGCCCGGCGACCCCGGCGCGCTGCAGCGTGGCGAGCTCGTCGGCGTCGAGCGGCAGCGGCTCCGGCCCCGGCTCGACCGGCTGCGGGACGACGAGGCTGCGCGCCAGGTTCCGGGGCGCGTCACCGCGGTCGGCCCAGATCTGCACGCGCGACAGCCGCCAGTCCTGCCGCATGGTCTCGGCGAGCTGGCGGAGCAGGTCGTCGACCGGGGTGCCGCGGCCGGCGCGCTCGGCGAAGTCGGCGAGCAGCTCGTCGGGCGAGCGACGGACGCCCTGCAGCGCGGCGCGGGTGGTGCGCGCGGCCCGGCGGCCGAGCGGGCCCGCCACCACCGCGACGACGAGCATCCCCACCAGCGCCGGATTCAGTAGCGCGCGCTCGGCCCCGAGCGGGATCCGCCCGAACACCAGCAGCACGACGAGCAGACCGGAGCAGACCGCCACGGACAGGCCGCCGAACTCCGACGCGCCCACCAGCACCGCGGTGCTGGCGCGCCGGGCGGCGGCGCTGAACATCAGCGCGATCCCGACCGCGAGCACGACCCCGGCGATGGCCCCGGTGACCCACCAGGCCGGACCGCCGCCCAGCAGCCCGACGACGACGCCGGGCGCGATCACCCCCGCCGCGCCGATGAGCCCGGACAGCAGCAGGGAGCTGCGGGCGCGCCGGCCCGTGCCGATCCCGACGCGGCGGTGGCTGCGGAACCCGGCGCCGGCCGGGAGCGGCGTGCGGTCGCTCACCGGGACACCCGCAGCCCCGCGGGCACCTCGACCGGGCCGGACGGCTCGCCGTCGGCCAGGATGCGGCCGTCGCGCATGCGGACCAGCCGCTGCGCGCCCTCGGCAACCTCGCGGCTGTGCGTGACCATGAGGATCGTCTGGCCCTGGGCGTGCAGGCGCTGGAAGAGGTCGAGGACCTCGGCGGCGCCGTCCGAGTCCAGGGCGCCGGTCGGCTCGTCGGCCAGCAGGAGCGTGGGGCGGTTCGCGAGCGCGCGGGCGATCGCGACCCGCTGGCGCTGGCCGCCGGAGAGCGCGGCGGGCAGCTCGCGCGCCTTGTCGAGCAGGCCGAGCTGGTCGAGCAGGTCGCGGGCCCGGGCGGTGGCCTCGGCGGGCTTGGCGCCGGCGACGAGCGCGGCGAGCGAGACGTTCTCCAGCGCCGACATGTGCTCGATGAGGTGGAAGAACTGGAAGACCAGGCCGACGCTGCGGCGGCGCAGCCGGGCCAGCCGCTGGGCGCCGAGCTCCTCGATGCGGGTGCCGTCGAGGGCGATCGTGCCCTCGTCGGGGCGGTCGAGGCCGGCGAGCAGGTGCAGCAACGTGGACTTGCCGCAACCCGACGGACCCATCAGCGCCACGAACTCGCCGGCGCGCACGCTGAGGTCGACACCGCGCAGGGCGCGCACGGGGGCCGTGCCGGCCTCGTAGGTCTTGCGCAGACCGCGGACGACCAGGGCGGGGCCCGGTGTTGTGCAGCCGGGTGCACCGGCGGCGGACTCGATCTGCTGTGACACCTGCTCACCCTAGGGAGGGCCGGGTCCGCGCCGGGAGGGTCCGCGGCGAAGAGACCGGCTGACACGCCGGAGGAGGGTGGTACTGGCACCACCCCCGGCCTGTCGTCGCCGCGCCGGGCGCCCGCGTTACGCCTACCCGTGGATCACCCCCGGCGAATCACGTCAGGCGGCCCTCGGCGAGGTAGCGCTCCGACTCCTCCTTGTGCATCCGCTCGTCGTGCCCGATCTGACGGAGCAGGTCGGCGACGGTGGCGTGCGCGCCGTAGCGGTCGGCGAAGGCGGAGCGGTGCGGCACCGTCTCCAGCTCCGGGTGCTCGGCGACGTACTCGGCGTACTCGTGCTCGGCGTGGTCCTCGAAGTCGGCGTTCAGCCGGTAGCTCCAGCGCGGCGCGAGCACGAACATCAGCCAGGCCACGTGGTAGTAGGACAGCGCGAGCAGCAGCGGGAGCGCCCGGAAGCGCAGCCGGCCCGACTTCCGGCCGGACGCCCGGACGAGCTCGCCGACGATCAACAGGTGCCACTGCTCGTTGTCCTGCTGCTCCCGGTTCTCCTCGATCCGCTCGTGGATGCGGCGGGCGAGGGCGCCGTCGCGGTGCCGGCGGGTGAGCAGCCGGTAGGCCGCGTTCTCCCAGATCTGGTACGGGATCCGCGCCACGATCTCGAGCACCTGGAACTTCTCCAGCGTCCGGCGCCGGCCGTACAGCAGGTCCATGGTCACGAACAGCAGCCGCGCGAGGAGCGAGTAGTGGCGGCGGGGGGCGGCCATGGTGGCGAGCTGCTCGCGGCGCAGAGCGCGCCGGCCGAGGCGCGGGGTGGCCGCGGCGGTGAACGGACGCGAGTGATCCGCGTCCGGGGAGGAGAGCGGTCGGATCTCGACGCTTCCGCTGCCCGGACGCGGATCATGCACGGCCGGCGTCCGCGGTCCGGGGTGGCGCGAGAGGGGCTGGCCCGGGCCGGGGCGGCGGAGGGCGTGGTGCGGGTGCCCGGGACGGGGAGGGTTCCCGGGGCGGGACGGGTGCCCGGGGCGGGACGGGCCGGAGTGGAGTGGCCTGGACGACGGCCCCGGCGCGGGACGGGGCGGCATCCCCGGGGCCGGGCGGGGCGGGGTGCCGGTGGCGGGACGGGGCGGACCGGCGACGGGCGGCAGGGCAACCGGGGGTCGGGGCGGGGCGGGCGCGGGGCGGCGCGGGGCGGGCACGCTCCCGATCTGCACGGGGATCCCGTGGTCGAGGCCGGCGGGGATCGGGGCGGGGCGCATGCGGCTCCTCCGGGTCGGCCCGGCGGGGAGTCCGGGCGGTCGGGGAAACCCTGTCGTCGCCCGCCGCGCGGGACGACCGTGCTGCCCGGTCGACCGCACGCGGCACCCACACCTCGGCCCGGTGGGGCCAGCACCACCGCCGGTGCGTCGGCCCGCCGCAGCGCGGCTGCGCCCGGTCAGCGGATCCGGCCCAGCACCTCCGCGAGCCGGCCGGGCATCGAGAACATCGGTGCGTGCGACGAGGGCAGCCGCTCGACGTGGTCGGCGGCCGCGGCCATCGCCTCCTGGGCCTCGATCGGCAGGGTCGCGTCGTCCTCGCAGATCACGTAGGTCACCGGATGCATCCGCTCCGGCGCCGAGCTGGGCGTGGCGAAGCTGGCGATCGACTGGGGGCGCGCCCTCCGCAACAGCGACTCGGCCCGCTCCCGGTCGACGTCGGCGCACAGCCACTCGTGGAGGAGGCCGACGTCGTCGACGGGCTGGAGCGTCCCGTCCTCGCCGGGCTCGACCCAGGCCAGGGGCGGCAGGGTGCCCAGCATGTCGAGCAGGGACGCCCCGCGCGCCGGCCAGGCCGCGGCGATGTACACACCGTGCGCCACGTCGGGATGGTCGGCGAGCTCGGTGAGGATCATGCCGCTGTAGGAGTGCCCGACGAGCACCACCGGCTCGTCGGCCGACTCCACGTGCTGCCGGACCACCTCGACGTCGCCGGCGAGGTCGCCACGGGCCGCGGGGTCCGGCCCGGAGCTCGGCAGCTGGGGAACGACGTCGACCGTGTGCCCGGCCTTCTCCAGCCGGGGACGGACCTCGTCCCAGTACCAGCCGCCGACGAAGCCGCCGTGGACGAGGACATAGGTCGCCATGGGACCGAGAGTGGTCCCCGTCACTTGTGACGACAACCGCCGAAAGGCGGCGTCGGGGATCAGGCGTCGACGTCCCGGCGGGGCTGGTCGACGGCCGCGGCCTGGACCCGGGGCTGCTGCCGGTAGCCCGGGCGGGGGTCGGGGAGCAGCCCGAGGGCCACCCCGACGGCGGCCAGGTCGGGGTAGGTCCCCACCGGCAACGACCACAGCTGGGCGGTGGTCAGCGAGTCCGCCCCGTAGTGGTCGGCTTGCGTCACGATCTGCCACTTCGCCGCGGGGTAGGTCAGTCCGGCCAGCACCTGGCCGATACGCGCCAGGTCGGCGCGGGACGTCCGTCGGTACACGGGTTCCTCCTGGTCGGCGCGCTCCGCGAGGGGCACCGGGGCGCGTCGCGAGAGAGTGCCCCACATCACACTTCTCAAACACGGTCGTCCTGCGACCCGCCCGAGGGGGCGTCTGTTGTGCGGCCCCGGCGCGCCCCCGTAGGGTTGGTGGGCGGTTGAGGCGACAGTCCGCAGCACGCGTCCGCGGAAGTCGAGGAGCACGGTGCGTAATGAGCAGTGAGACCCCCGCCGACGAGGGTGGCGTCGAGATCGAGGACGTCGTCCACTTCGAACGGGCCGGTGAGGGTGACGGCGCGTCCCTGGTCGCGCACGTCCGCGGCGAGATCGACACGTTGACCGCACCCCTGCTGCGCACCGAGCTCGACGCCCGGCTGCCCGAGGCCCCGCTGGTCGTCCTCGACCTGTCCGGGGTGACCTTCCTGGGGTCCGCCGGGCTGGCCGTGCTCGTGGCGGCGAAGGACGCGGTGGAGCGGCGCGGTCACACGCTGCGGCTGGTGTGCGGGTCGCGGATCGTGACCCGGGCGCTCGAGGCGACCGGGCTGCTGGCGCTGTTCGACGTGGCGGACGGCGTGTCGGACGCGCTGCGCCCCACCGGCTGAGCCCCGCCAGGGAGGCGTCTGGGCGCCTGGTGGCCCCCGCGGTCTTCAACACCGACGTGGCCGAGCACCTCGGTCAGGCGGGTTCGATTCCCGTCCGCCTCCGCCAAGCCCTCACCGGCTGATCCGGATCCTGCCGGTCCCCTCGCGCACCCGTCCGACGACGGCGGCGCCGGGCAGCTCCGCCACTGCGGCCGCCGCCCGCTCCGGGTCGGCGCCGAACAGCAGCCCGCCCGAGGTCTGGGCGTCGGCGAGCAGCAGCACGTCCGTCTCCGTGACGCCGGGCGCCAGGTCGAGCACCTCGGCGACCCAGTCCCGGTTGCGCCGCGTGCCGCCCGGGACCGTGCCGGCCTCGGCGAGTTCCCGCACGCCCGGCAGCATCGGCACGTCGCCGACGACGACCTCGGCGTCGACCCCGGAGGCGGCCGCCATCTTGCGCAGGTGGCCCAGCAGGCCGAACCCGGTGACGTCCGTGCAGCCGGTCGCCCCGGCGGCGAGCGCGGCAGCCGAGGCGGCGGCGTTGGGCGTGCACATCGAGGCGACCGCGCGGGCGAGCAGGTCCTCCCCCGCGGTGCCCGCCTTGACCGCCGTGGTGGCGATGCCGACGCCGAGGGGCTTGGTGAGCACCAGCGCGTCCCCGGGGCGCAGGCCGGTGTTGGTGAGGATCCGGTCCGGGTGCAGCTCGCCGACCACGGCCAGCCCGTACTTGGGCTCCGGGTCGTCGATCGAGTGCCCACCGACCACGGCGAACCCGCACTCCCGGCCGGCGTCGGCGCCGCCCTCCAGCACCTCGGCCAGCATCTCCGGCGGCAGCGTCTCCGACGGCCAGGCCACGATGCTCAGGGCGAAGAGCGGGCGGCCACCCATCGCGTAGACGTCGGACACGGCGTTGGTGGCGGCGATCCGGCCCCAGGTGCGCGGGTCGTCGACGACCGGGGTGAAGAAGTCCGTGGTCGCCACGAGCGCGCGGTCGGCGTCGAGGCGCCAGACGGCGGCGTCGTCACCCGTCTCGGTGCCGACGAGCAGATCGGGGTGACTGGGCGGGGTCACGCCCGCGAGGACCTCGGCGAGCCGGCCGGGCCCGATCTTGCACCCGCAGCCCGCACCGTGGCTGAACTGGGTGAGCCTGCGCGTCTGCTCGGTCGAACCCGCCGTCATCCTTCGACCGTATCCCGTCCGCCCGTCGCACGCGGGCTCCCACTGACCGACCCCGACCGACCCCGCAGGGAGATCGTCCGCCACGGGAGTCACACTCTGGAGGCGTGACATCCGTTCCGGAGCGTGACGCCGACCCGGTCAGCCGGTCCGGCGCGTTCGAGGTCGTGCGCCGCGGCTATGCCCGCGACCAGGTCGACGCGCTGATCCGCGAGCTGGAGCGGCGCGCCCAGGCCGCCGAGAACGCGCGCCGCATGGCCGAGCAGCACGCCGCGGGCCTTGCGGAGGAGCTGCGGACCCTGCGGGCCGGCACGCCCGCGGAGGGCCTGCCCACGGTTCCGCAGAGCTTCGGGTTCCGCGCGGAGAAGGTCCTGCGGCTCGCCGAGCGCGAAGCCTCCGACATCCGGGCCGCCGCGGAGCGCGACGCCGCCGAGATCCGCGCCGCCGCCACGCGCGAGGCGGCCGACCTCATGGAACGTGCCCACACCGCAGCGGGCCAGGCCCGCGCCGAGGCGGAGGCCGAGTGGGCGGCCGTGGTCGCGGAGCGCGCCGCGCTGGCGGCCCAGGTGGCCGAGCACGTCGAGCGGATGCACGAGCTCGCCGGCCTGCGCGCCGCGCTGCGCAACGAGCTGGCCCGGGTGCACGCCGCGCTCGGCGCCGAGCTGCGCGGGCTCGACGCGGCGCTCGCGCCCGAGGTCACCGCCGATATCGCCAACGCCGAGGAACCGGCCCGCGTCGACGGATCCGGCCTCGTCGCCGAGGCGGAATCCGAGGGGGCCGAGGAGGCCGCGGAGGCCGAGGAGGCCGAGGAGGCCAAGGAGGTCGCGGAGGTCGCGGAGGTCGCGGAGGTCGCGGAGGTCGCGGAGCCGGCCGGGGCCAACTCGCCCGCCGTCGCCGACCGCGCCGAGACCGTCGTCGAGCAGCCCGAGCCCGTCACCGGACAGGCCGAGCCCACCGCCGAGGCGGAGCCCGCCACCGGGGAGCCGTCCGACGACCCGGCTCCCGCGGTGTGGACCCCCACCCCCGGCACGGCGGACCTGTTCGAGGCCGAGGCGGCCCGCCCCGCCGACCGCGGCTCCGTCCGCGTCCCGGAGCAGCGCCGCGAACAGGCGACGGAGAGCAGACACGCCCTGCGCTCCGGCTGACGGGCACGGCATGCTCTTCCCATGACGGACGCCCCGGTCCGCGGCACGACCGCTCCCCCGCCCGCGGACGCACCCGACCCGCGCCGCGCCGTACCGCGCACGGACGCGGTGCTCGCCGACCCGCGCCTGGCGGAGGCGGTGCACCGGCTGGGCCGCGCGCTGGTGAAGCGCGCGGTCGTCGGCGCGCAGCAGCAGGCCCGCGCGGGCGCCATCCCGCCCGCCGAGGTCGTCGACGCCGCACTCGCCGCCCTCCCGCGCACCGCGACCCGGCTGCGTCCCGTGCTCAACGCGACGGGCGTGCTGCTGCACACCAACCTCGGCCGCGCCCCGCTCTCCGCCGCCGCCCGGGAGGCCCTCGCGGTCGCCGCCGGCACCTGCGACGTCGAGCTGGACCTGACCACCGGCACCCGCGGCCGCCGCGGCGCCGGGGTGATCGACGCCCTGCTCGCGGCCGTCCCCGGGGCCGCCGCGGCGCACGTCGCGAACAACGGCGCGGCCGCGCTCGCGCTCGTCGCGGCGACCCTCGCGGCCGGGAAGGAGATCGTGGTGTCGCGCGGCGAGCTCGTCGAGATCGGCGACGGCTTCCGCATCCCCGACCTGCTCGAGTCGACCGGCGCGCGGCTGCGCGAGGTCGGCACCACCAACCGCACCCACCTCGCCGACTACGAGCGCGCGATCGGCCCGGACACCGGGTTCGTGCTCAAGGTGCACCCCTCGAACTTCACGATCAGCGGCTTCACCAGCGCGGTCGGCCCGGAGGAACTGGCGGGGCTGGGGGTGCCGGTGGTCGCCGACATCGGCTCCGGGCTGCTCACCCCGCATCCGCTGCTGCCCGACGAGCCCGACGCCGCCGGCATGCTCGCCCGCGGGGCCACCCTGGTCACCGCCTCCGGCGACAAGCTCCTCGGCGGACCGCAGGCGGGCCTGCTCCTCGGCGGGGCGGGCGCGGGTGCGGAGCTGGTGGAGAAGATCCGCCGGTTCCCGCTCGCCCGGGCGATGCGCGTCGACAAGCTCACGCTCGCGGCGCTGGAGGCCACCCTGCGCGGCCCGGGCACCCCCGTCCGGACCGCGCTCGACGCCCCGGTCCAGGAGCTGCGAGGCCGCGCCGAGCGGCTGGCCGCGCGGCTGGGCGAGGTCGCCGAGGCCGTCGACTCCGTCTCGACCGTCGGCGGCGGGGGCGCCCCGGGCGTCACGCTGCCGAGCGCGGCCGTCGCGCTGCCGGAGCGGTTCGCCGCGGCCCTGCGCGCCGGCGACCCGGCCGTGCTGGGCCGGCTGGAGGGCGGACGCTGCCTGCTGGACCTGCGTGCCCTCGACCCGGACGACGACGAGGCCCTCGCCGCCGCCGTCTCGGCCGCCGCCACCTCCACCGCAGGGAGCTGACGTGCCCGCCCGCGTGATCGCGACGGCGGGGCACGTCGACCACGGCAAGTCCACCCTGGTCCGCGCCCTGACCGGGATGGAGCCCGACCGGCTGGCGGAGGAGCGCCGCCGCGGCCTGACCATCGACCTCGGGTTCGCCTGGACGCGCCTCGACTCGGGCACCGACCTGGCCTTCGTCGACGTGCCCGGCCACGAACGCTTCGTCACGACGATGCTGGCCGGGGCCGGGCCGGTCCCCGCGGCCATGATCGTCGTCGCGGCCGACGAGGGCTGGATGCCCCAGTCCGCCGAGCATCTCGACGCGCTCGACGCCCTCGGGGTGGAGCGCGGCCTGCTCGTGATCACCCGTTCCGACCTGCTCGACCCGGAGCCCGCCCGGGAGGACGCCCTGGCGGCGCTGGCGCGCTCGTCGCTCGGCGAGCTGCCGGTCGTCCCGGTGTGCGCACCGCGCGGCGAGGGCATCCCCGAGCTCCGCGCCGCGCTCGACGCGCTGGTCGGGGACCTGCCCGAGCCCGATCCCGCCGCCGACGTCCGGCTCTGGGTGGACCGCGCCTTCACCATCCGCGGCGCCGGGACGGTCGTGACCGGCACGCTGGGCGCGGGCCGGATCCGGCTGGGCGACGAGCTGGAGCTCGGCGGCCGCCGGGTCGGCGTGCGGGGGCTGGAGAGCCTCGGCGAGCCGCGTGAGGAGGTCACGGGCGTCGCACGGGTGGCGGTGAACCTGCGCGGGCTGCCGAAGGAGGCCGTGCGTCGTGGCGACGCTCTGCTCACCCCGGGCGCATGGCTCACCGCGACCGACGTCGACGTCCGGTTGCGGGCGCCGGGCCGCGGGGTGGATCCCGACGCGCCCGTCGAGCTGCCCGGGACCCTGATGCTGCACACGGGCGCAGCCGCGACCGGCATCCGGGTGCGCCCGCTCGGCCCGAACCACGCCCGGCTGCGGCTGGAGCACCCGCTGCCGCTGCGCATCGGCGACCGGGCGGTGCTGCGCGATCCCGGCCGGCGCGCGGTCCTCGCCGGGGCGGTGGTCCTGGACGTCCGGCCGCCCGTCCTGGCCCGGCGTGGCGCCGCCCGGCGCCGGGCGGACGAGCTCGTCGATCCCGGGTTCGGCACCGCGGCCGGGGAGGTGGCCCGGCGCGGCGTCGTGCGGGCCGCGGACCTGGTCGCGATGGGCGTGCCGCCCGCGGAGGTCGCGGATCTCCGCGTGCCCGCGGCCCACGGCTGGCTGGTCGACCCCGCGCGCGCCGCCCGGGCCGTCGCCGCCCTCGCCGCCGCCGTCGAGGCCCACGACGCCGCCGAACCGCTCGACCCGGGGCTCACGACCGAGGCCGCCCGGCGCGCCGCCGACCTGCCCGACGCCGCGCTGCTGCCCGCGGTCCTGGCCGCCGCGTCGGGGCCGGAGGGCGCCGGCGGGGTCCCGCTCGTGCTGCGCGACCACGGCGCGCTCGTCGGCGCGTCGGACCACGGCAGCACCAAGGCGCTCTACGCGA
>NZ_JBEZDN010000153.1:13923-18362 GCF_040648315.1 Pseudonocardia sp. NPDC049154 | reverse complement strand
CCAGCCGGGTGGCTTCGCCGGCGAACAGTTGTTGGCCGACGAGGCCGTCGTCGATGAGGTTGAAGGAGTATTTGAGCATGCGTTGGGCCTGGGGGGATTTGCCGAGGATCTCCCGGCCCCAGTGCAGGGCTTCGGCCTCGAGTTGGGCGTGGGGGTAGACGGCGTTGACCGCGCCCATGTGGTGCATCTGGTGGGCGGTGTAGGTGCGGCCGAGGAAGAAGATCTCGCGGGCGAACTTCTGGCCGACCTGGCGGGCGAGGTAGGCGGAGCCGTAGCCGCCGTCGAAGGAGCCGACGTCGGCGTCGGTTTGTTTGAACCGGGCGTGTTCGGCGGAGGCGAGGGTGAGGTCGGCGACGGCGTGCAGGGAGTGGCCGCCGCCGGCGGCCCAGCCGTTGACCACGGCGATGACGGGTTTGGGCATGAACCGGATCAGGCGTTGGCATTCGAGGATGTGCAGTCGTCCGGCGCGTCCGGCGTCGACGGTGTCGGCGGTGTCGCCGGTGGCGTACTGGTAGCCGGTGCGGCCGCGGATGCGTTGGTCGCCGCCGGAGCAGAACGCCCAGCCGCCGTCGCGTGGGGAGGGTCCGTTGCCGGTGAGCAGCACGCAGCCGACGTCGGCGGTGGTGCGGGCGTGTTCGAGGGCGGTGTGGAGCTCGTCGACGGTGTGTGGGCGGAAGGCGTTGCGGACCTCGGGGCGGTCGAAGGCGATCCGGACCACCCCGCAGTCCACCGCCCGGTGGTAGGTGATGTCGGTGAACGAGAACCCCGGCACGGCCGCCCAGGCCGCGGGATCGAAGGTCTCGGACACGAAGTCGGGTGCCGCGCTGGTCACGCTCACGAATCTAGTGCGCGCTCCCCCGCCCGCAGCCTGCGCACCTCGTTGTCGAACGCGGCGGCGATGTCGGGCGGGAGCGGCTTGTCGGCCGGGAGCGCCTCGACGATCTCGCCGGCGACCTCGCGCAGCTTGCGGTTGGCGCTCTGGGAGACGGCGATCAGCACCCGGAAGGCCTGCTCGTCGTCGCAGCGGTGCACCATCATGATCATGCCTTTGGCCTGTTCGATGGCGGGACGGCTGCGGAGTGCGGTCTCGAGCTGCTCGACGCGTTCGAGCAGCGCGGACTCTCGAGAGGCCTCGTCCGGGCGCGACGGATCGAGGTCGTCGGGCATGTCCACCTGTCCAGCGGGTCTCGGTCTACCGGGGACCGCGGGCCTCGCTGCTGGACCTGCGCCGGAGGACGTTATCAAGTGGGCGGCCGCGCCCCGGTGCGGACACCCCGGGAAGATTGGACGTCCACGCGGTGGCGTCTCCGCGTCCGCCGGGTGGCGCCGCGCGTCCCGATTGACCGGTGACGTGTCGCATGCCACTCTCGCCCCGGTGCAGGGTGGCACCGGATGAAGCAGCTCCCCGAGACCGCGAGCGTCAACGCGCAGGTCCTCGCCTCGCTCCGGGCCGCGGTGATCACCGGTGAGCTCGCGCCCGGCAGCCTGCACTCGGTGCAGAACCTCGCCACCCAGCTCGGGGTGTCCCGCACTCCCGTCCGCGAGGCGCTGATCAAGCTCGCCCAGCAGGGCATGGTGCGCTTCGAGCGCAACCGCGGTGTCCGCATCCTGCTGACCTCCCTGCACGACCTGGAGGAGGTCTTCGCGCTGCGGCTGCTGCTGGAGCCACCGGCGGTGCGGCGCGCGGTCATGCGGCTCGACGGGAACCAGAAGCGTGAGCTGCGCCGCATGTTCGCGCACATGGAGAAGGCCGCGAAGGCGGACGACGAGTTCACGATGTTCGAGCACGACCGGCGCTTCCACCGGGTCCTGCTCGAGGCCGCGGGCAACGCGCGCCTGGCCGCGTTCGTCGACGGGCTGCGCGACATGGTGCTGCGCCGCGGCGTGTCGACCGCCCGCGAGTCGCGCAGCCTCGACGACATCGTCGCCGAGCACCGGGCGATCCTCGACCTGATCGAGGCGGGCGACGCCGAGGGCGCGGCGAAGGCGATGCGCGAGCACGTCCGGCACACCGCCGAGCTGCTCATCGCGCAGGAGGCGGGCGCGGACCTGGGGCCGGGGCTCGCCGCCGTCGACATCGACCTGGACTGGACGGCGTCCGCCCGTGACCAGGACTGACCGATCGAGATATCGCCATGCGTTGACGAGTGGCATGCCACATGCCACGGTCTCCAGGGAATCGCGCGTGTGACGCGCGCGACCCTCCAGTGCCGAAGGGACCACGATGGCCACTGCGAACAAGCTCAGCGTCATCCCGTGCGGGGCGATGCACGCCGACCTCACGTTCCTGCTGCTCAAGCCCGGGGTGAGCATCCGTGCCCGCTCCGAGAAGGACTCCCAGATCACGTGGACGGAGGTCCCGACGCACTGCGTGCTCGTCGAGACCGACGAGGGCAAGCTGCTGTGGGACACCAGCTGTCCGAGCGACTGGGAGACCCGGTGGAAGCCCACCGGGCTGCAGGAGTTCTTCCCCTACGACCAGGTCGAGGACGACGAGTACCTCGACGCCCAGCTCAACAAGATGGGCGTCGGCCTCGACGAGATCGACTACGTGGTGCTCTCGCACCTGCACTTCGACCACGCCGGCAACGCGCAGATGTTCAAGAACACCGGCGCGAAGCTGCTGTGCTCGGACCGCGAGAAGGAGTTCGCCCTGAACTTCGAGGGCGACTTCAACGGCGCCCACCTCAAGGCGGACTACGAGGGCCTGAACTGGGAGACCGTGTCCGGTGACGTCGAGCTGCTGCCCGGCGTCAAGCTCATCCAGACCCCGGGCCACACCGTCGGCTGCATGTCCATGCAGGTCGACCTGCCCGACAGCGGCACCATGATCTTCACCTCGGACGCGGTGTACCGCGGCGAGAGCTACGGCCCGCCGTCGGCGCCCGCGGCGATCGTGAACAACCTGGAGCAGTGGTTCCAGAGCGTGGAGAAGCTGCGCGGCATCCAGGAGGAGACCAACGCGCAGATGATCTTCGGGCACGACCCGAACCAGATCAAGGAGCTGCGGAAGGCACCGGAAGGCTCGTACACGTGACCACGCCCGAACTGACCGAGGAGACGATCTTCACCTGGGGGGCTCCACCCCTGAAGTTCGGCGCCGGCGCGATCGACGAGGTCGGCTTCGAGCTGAGCCAGTACGGCGTGCGACGGGTGCTGATCGTCACGGACCCCGGGGTCAACGCCCTGGGTGCGCCGCAGCGGCTGGCCGACAACCTCAAGCGCTACGAGATCGAGTCCGAGGTGTTCGACGGCGTGCACGTCGAGCCGACGGACGACTCGATGAACAAGGCCACCGAGTACGCCCGGGCCCAGGGGCCGTGGGACGGGTTCGTGGCCGTCGGCGGCGGGTCGGCGATCGACACCGCCAAGGCGATCAACCTGCTGACCAGCCACCCCGGCGAGCTGATGGACTACATCAACAAGCCGATCGGCAACGCCAAGGTGCCGCCGGGTCAGCTCAAGCCGCTGATCGCGGTGCCGACGACGGCGGGCACGGGCTCGGAGTCCACCGCCATGTGCGTGCTGGACATCCTGTCGATGAAGGTCAAGACCGGGATCAGCCACTGGCGTCTGCGCCCGACCCTGGCCGTGATCGACCCCCTGCTCACCATGTCGCTCCCGCCCGAGGTCACGGCGTCGGCGGGGATGGACATCGTCTGCCACGCGCTGGAGAGCTACACGGCGCGGTACTACACGACGTTCGACCGCAAGAAGCCCGAGGAGCGGGTCACGTACTGCGGCTCGAACCCCGTGTCGGACCTGTGGTGCGAGAAGGCGATGAACCTCATCGCGCAGTCCTTCCGCACGGCCGTGCACCGCGGCACGGAGGACGTCGAGGCGCGGTCGAACATGATGATGGCGGCGACCTTCGCCGGCATGGGCTTCGGCAACTCCGGCGTGCACATCCCGCACGCCAACGCCTACCCGATCGCCGGCATGGTCAAGGACTACGTGCCCGCCGGCTACCCGCCGGACGAGCCGATGGTCCCGCACGGCCAGTCGGTGTCGCTCACCGCGCCGGAGGCCTTCCGGTTCTCCTTCGACAGCGCACCCGAGCGGCACCTGCGGGCGGCCGAGCTGATGGACCCGCGGGCCGACAAGGTCAACGACCCCAAGGAGCAGCTGCCGTCCGTCCTGGTGCGGCTGATGCAGGACATCGGCATCCCGAACGGGATCGGCGGGGTCGGCTACACCGAGTCGGACGTCCCCGACCTCGTGCCCGGCACGATGAAGCAGCAGCGCCTGCTCGCGACGTGCCCGCGGACCCCGAGCGAGGACGACATCGCCGACATCCTCACGAAGTCCATCGAGAACTGGTGAACACGCACCACCCCCGTTGAACGAGCGGCGGGGGGGGGGGGGGTTTGGGGGGGGGGGGGGCGCCCGCGGCGCCCGGTAGAAATTTAGATGGTTGGTGGGGGGAAGAATTTACCGGT
>NZ_JBEZDN010000153.1:0-13913 GCF_040648315.1 Pseudonocardia sp. NPDC049154 | reverse complement strand
AGCAGGACGGCGGCGGCGCAGACGTCTTCGTCCACTACTCCGAGATCGACAGCACATCTCGCTCATGTGTCGTGAGCGAGAGCGCCGCTCGTCACCTGATTCCGAAGGATCGTTCGAGTGCCGATCTACGTCTTCCGGTGCGAGTGCGGCGTGCGCTTCGAGCACCTGGCCTCCATGTCCGACGCCACCACCCCGGGCTGCCCCGTCTGCGGCGGCGCGACCCGCAAGGTCCCGGCCGGCTTCTCGCTCGGCGGTCAGGCGAGCCCGGGCCTGAGCAAGGACGAGATGCCCCAGACCTGGCGCGGCGTCTACGACGGCAACTCCGAGTACATCGACCGGATGCGCCGGACCTGGGACGCGCGGCAGAAGCTCGAGGAGAAGTACCCCGAGATCGCCGGCGACCAGCGGCCGATCCTGGCCCACGAGGGCAAGTACCACGACGCACCGCTGCGGGCCGGCGACATCCAGCTGTCCGGCACGGCGCCCATGCCCGGCCAGGGCGTCGCGGGACACGGTCACGGACACGGCCACGGCCACGGACACGGGCACGGGCACGCGGAGAAGCCCGCCACCCCGCCGACGAGCGAGCCCGCCCCCGCTCCGAGCCCCACCCCGCCCGGCGGGTCAGACTGAAGCCGTGAGTGCGTACGTCCCGACCGACCCCGCCGTGCCCGACGCGGGAACCGAGACCGACGCGGCGGCCGCGCTGGCCGCCGACCTCCGCCGGGTCGTCGGCGGGGAGGTCCGGTTCGACCCCGCGCACCGCGCGATGTGGTCGGCCGACGCCTCGAACTACCGCAAGGTGCCGATCGGCGTCGTGTCCCCGCGGGACGAGGCCGACGTCGCGGCGGCGCTGGCCGTGTGCCGCGAGCACCAGGTCCCCGTGCTGCCCCGCGGCGCGGGCACCTCGATCGCCGGCCAGGCCGTCAACACCGCGGTGGTGCTGGACTTCACCCGGCACATGAACACGGTCCTGGAGCTCGACCCGGAGGCCCGCACCGCGCGCGTCCAGCCCGGCGTGATCTGCGACCAGCTCCGGGACGCCGCGGCCCCGCACGGGCTGACCTTCGGCCCGGACCCGTCGACGCACAACCGCTGCACGATCGGCGGGATGATCGGCAACAACGCCTGCGGGTCGCACTCGGTGGCCTGGGGCAAGACCGTCGACAACACCGTGGGCCTGGAGGTCCTGACCTACCGGGGCGAGCGGCTCGACACCGCGGCGCCGGAGGGCGAGATCCCGGAGAGGCTGCGCGCGCTGGCCGACCGGGTCGGCGACCGCGTCCGGAAGTCCTTCCCCGACCTCACCCGCCGGGTCTCCGGCTACAACCTCGACCAGCTGCTGCCGGAGAACGGGTTCGACCTGGCCCGGGCGCTGGTCGGGGCGGAGGGCACACTCGCCACCACGGTCGCCGCGACCATGAAGCTGGTCGAGTCGCCGCCCGCGCGCGCCCTGGCCGTCCTCGGCTTCCCCGACGCGTACGTCGCCGCGGACAACGTCATGGTCGTCCGCGAGCACGCCCCGCTCACCATCGAGGGCATGGACGCCGGGCTGATCGCCGCCCTGCGCGCCCAGAACCCCGTGGAGACGGGCTGGAAGGCGCTGCCGCCCGGCGGCGGCTGGCTCTACGTCGAGACCGGCGGGGAGACCCGGCAGGAGGCCGAGGACAAGGCGCGCGCCGTCGCGAAGGCGATGAGGTCCCACGGGCTCACCGAGGCCGTCGTCGAGTCCGACCCGAAGCGGATGAAGGCGCTGTGGCGGATCCGCGAGGACGGCGCCGGCATCCTCACCCGCAGCCCCGACGGCGGCGAGGCCTGGCCCGGCTGGGAGGACGCCGCCGTCCCGCCGGAGAGGTTCGGCTCCTACCTGCGGGAGTTCGACCGGGTGCTGGAGCGGCACGGGCGCAAGGGCGTCTACTACGGCCACTTCGGCGACGGCTGCCTGCACGTCCGGATCGACTTCGACCTGCTCACCGAGCCGGGGATCGCGAACTTCCGGGCGTTCATGGAGGACGCGGCCGACGCCGTCGTCGCCCACGGCGGGTCGCTGTCCGGCGAGCACGGCGACGGGCGCGCCCGCTCCGAGCTGCTGCCCCGGATGTACCCGCCGGAGATCATCGCGGCGTTCGAGGAGTTCAAGGGCGTCTTCGACCCCGACGACCGGATGAACCCGGGCTGCATCGTGCGGTCCGCGCGGATGGACGAGGACCTGCGGATCTTCGTCGGGATGCCGACCATCCCGGACGACCCCCAGCTCGCCTTCACCCACGACCGCGGCTCGTTCACCCGCGCGACCCGGCGCTGCCTGGGCGTGGGCAAGTGCGTGACCGCGCACGGCGGCGTGATGTGCCCCAGCTACCGGGCGACCGGCGACGAGAAGCACTCCACCCGCGGGCGGGCCCGGCTGCTGTTCGAGATGGCCAACGGGCAGGTGGTCACCGGCGGCTGGCAGGACGACGACGTGGCCGACGCCCTCGACCTCTGCCTGTCCTGCAAGGGCTGCAAGACCGACTGCCCGGTCGGCGTGGACATGGCCGCGTACAAGACCGAGTTCCTCGCCAACCGCTACAGGAACAAGCTGCGGCCCGCCTCGCACTACTCGATGGGGGCGCTGCCCCGCTGGCTGCGGCTCGTCGGGAAGCTGCCGGCGGGCGCGGTCGACGGGCTCAACGCGCTGGCCCGGATCCCGTTCCTGGCCGGGCTGGCCAAGCGGGCCGGCGGCATCGCGCCGGAGCGGGGGATCCCCGCGATCGCGCGCGAGACGTTCACCACGTCGGCCCGGTCCCGCGCGCTCGTCGAGGGCCCGGCGCGGCAGGCACCGCGCGGGCGGCTGCTGCTGTGGCCGGACACCTTCACCGAGCACTTCGACCCCGGGATCGCCGACGACGCGGTGGCCGTCCTGGAGTTCCTCGGGTACGCGGTGGAGCTGCCGCCGCGCACGGTGTGCTGCGGGCTGACCTGGACGTCGACCGGGCAGGTCGGGGCCGCACGGCGGGTGCTGCGGCGGTCCCTGCGCACGATCGAGCCCTGGCTGGCGGAGGGGGTGCCGGTCGTCGGGCTGGAGCCCTCGTGCACCGCGGCCCTGCGCGCCGACGGCGAGGAGCTGCTCCCCGAGGAGCCGCTGGCCAAGGCGATGTCCGGCGGGGTGCGCACCTTCGCCGAGCTGTTGGCCGGGCACGTCGACGAGCTGCGTGGGGCGGCCTCGGGTCCTGGCGCGCGGGCGCTGGTGCAGCTGCACTGCCACCAGTACGCGGACCTGGGCTCGGAGGCCGACCGCGCCGTGATGGCGGCCCTCGGCATCGACGCGGAGGTGCTCGACTCGGGCTGCTGCGGCCTCGCCGGCAACTTCGGCTTCGAGAGGGGCCACTACGAGGTCTCGATGGCGGCGGCCGAGCGGGTGCTGCTGCCGGCGGTCCGCGGGGCAGCGCCCGACGTCGAGGTGCTGGCCGACGGGTTCTCCTGCCGCACGCAGCTGCGCCAGGCGGGCACCCGGGAGCCGGTGCACCTCGCCCAGCTGGCGGCACGGGCGCTGGGCCTGCGGAAGTAAGGGCCGGCTTGCTGTCGGACGGTCGAGCTCACTCGACCGGGTGGACGGGCGACAGGTGTCACCTCCGGCGTAATGCCGACGATCTTCGCGGCGATGTCCCGGGTGGAACGGCACGAACGGGAGCACCGCGATGAACGGCCTCATGAGCACGGTCCGGGAGATCACCCAGGGCGGTCCCGCCCGCGGGTCCGCGTCCACCACGTGGCTCGGCTCGCTGGTCGGCACGGTGGCCGAGACGCTGGGGGTCCCCTTCGCCGCGCTCGAGGTCGACGGCCGGATCGTGACCGGCGTCGGGGCGTGGCCGGAGCGCGTGGAGCGGGTGCCGCTGGGCTACGGCGTCGAGACCGTCGGCGCGCTCGTGCTGCCGCCCGTCCGGCGCCGGGACGCCCTCCTGCTCGACGCCCTGGTGGGCCAGCTCGCGCGGGCCGTCCGGGCCGCGTCGGTGGCCGAGGCCGCCGTGCACGCCTCCCGCGAGCTCGCCGGCGCCCACGTGCCCGGCGGCCTGGTCGCGGCACTCACGGCCGCCCGCGCGCTCGGTGGCGCCGCCGTGGAGGTGTGGCCGCTGCCGGCCCTGCACCCCGCCGTCGAGGCCGCGGCGTACCGGATCGCCGTGGAGGCGCTCACGAACGCGGCGCGACACGCCCCCGGCGCGCCCGCACGCGTCCGGATCCGGACGCGGGGGGACTTCCTCGACGTCGCCGTGACGGACAGCGGGCCCGGCGTCCCGGCGGGGTTCACCGCCGGCGCCGGCGTACACGCCATGCGCGGCTGGGCCGCGGCCGTCGGCGGGGTCTGCGTGGTCCGCCGGGGCCTGCCCGGCACCCTCGTCGAGGCCATGCTCCCGCTCGTCCCGGCCCCCGTCGTGCCGGCCCAGCGCACGCCGGTGGACTGACGGGACGAGGCGCGGGAACCTCGCCGGTACGACAGATCGTTGAACGGTCGACCATCGACCGAGCGACCGGGAGGCCGGACGGGTGGAGCACGACACCGCGGCGGGACGGGACACCGTGGGGCGTGCGTTCGCGCTGGCAGGCCTGGTGGGCGCCGGCATCGCCGTCGTCCTGATCCTGGGGCTCACGCTCACCGTCGGCCGGGTCGACCCGGTCCGCCGCACCATCAGCGAGTACGCCCTGCACGCGGACCTCAAGCCCGTCTTCGACGTGGGCGTGCTGGCCTTCGCCGCCGCGGCCCTGTGCGTGCTCGTCGCGCAGGTGCGCGCCGGCCTGGTCCGTGCCGTGTCGGGCGCCTCGGCGGGGCTGGTGCTGGCGGCCGTGGGCCTGGTCGCCGTCGTGGTGTTCGAGAAGACGAACTGGGCGGTCGGGCCCAGCGTGGGCGGCACCATCCACCGCTACGCCAGCCTCGTGGCCTTCCTCGCCCTGCCGGTCGCCGCGATCCTCGTCGCCCGGCGGTACCGCCGCGGGACCGCGCCGGAGCGGGGACCATGGGCCCGGCAGGCCGCCCGGGTCCGGTGGGTCGCCGTCGCGTCGCTGCTGTGGTTCACCCCGATCCTCGTCGGCTTCGCGCAACGCCCGTTCACCGGCGTGTCCTGGTGGCAGGCGGTCCCGTTGGGCCTGGTCGAGAGGGGTCTGGCGCTCACGCAGGTGCTGGTCGTGGTCGCGCTCGGCCTGTGGGGAGCGGCCGCCGCACGACGGACGCCCGTCGCGCCGTCCCCGGACGTCGTCACGGATTCCCGGTCCGGGCGTGAGATGTCCCGCGATTGACCCGCCCGCGCGCGGTGTATCACGAAGACATGGTTCCGACGATCACGCTCAACGACGGTGTCCGGATCCCGCAGTTCGGCTTCGGCGTCTTCCAGATCGATCCGGGGCAGGCGACGGTCGACGCCGTGAAGCAGGCGTTCGACGCGGGCTACCGCCACATCGACACCGCTCAGATGTACGGCAACGAGGAGGGCGTCGGGCAGGCGATCGCCGAGTCCGGGCTCTCCCGCGACGAGATCTTCGTCACCACGAAGCTCGCCAACAACCGGCACGGCCGCGACGAGTCGCAGAAGGCGCTCGAGGAGAGCCTCACCACGCTCGGCCTCGACCACGTCGACCTCTACCTGATCCACTGGCCGCTGCCGAAGCGGGACGACTACGTGGAGACCTGGCGAGGGCTCGAGCAGGCGAAGGCCGCGGGCAAGGTCCGCTCCATCGGCGTCTCCAACTTCCAGGTGCCGCACCTGGACCGGCTTGCCGCCGAGACGGACACGGTGCCCTCGGTCAACCAGATCGAGCTGCACCCGACCTTCACCCAGCCGCAGCTGCGCCAGTACCACCGGGACAACGCCATCGCGACCGAGGCGTGGAGCCCGATCGGCCAGGGCGGCGCGCTGCTGGAGAACGAGCTCCTCACCTCGCTCGCGGAGAAGTACGGCAAGAGCCCGGCCCAGATCGTGCTCCGCTGGCACGTCCAGCTCGGCAACGTCGTGTTCCCCAAGTCGGTGACGCCCTCGCGCATCGCGGAGAACATCGACGTCTTCGACTTCGAGCTGGCCGACGACGACGTCGCGGCGATCAGCGGCCTCGACGAGGGCGACCCGGGCGCCCGCCTCGGCCCGCACCCGGACGGGTTCACCTGAGCCCGGTCTGCACGGCGGGCGGGTTCTCGGTACGGTCGGCCGAATGTTGGCAATCACGGACACCGCGGCCGAAGCCATCAAGTCCCTGACCACGGACGCCGAGCTGCCGGACGGCGGGGGGCTCCGGATCGCGGCCACCGACCCGGAGCAGGGCCTCGAGCTCTCGCTGGCGGCGCAGGCGGACCAGAGCGACACCGTGCTCACCGGCGAGGGGCTGAACGTCTTCCTCGAGCCGATGGCGGCGGAGGTGCTCGACGACAAGGTCCTCGACGTGCAGCCCTTCACGAACGAGCAGGGCCAGGAGGAGCTGCGCTTCGCGATCGGCCCGCAGGGCGAGCCGGAGGCCGGCGCGCAGGCTTGACGCACCACACGTCCGCAGGGGCGGTCCCTCCACGCGGAGGGGCCGCCCCTTCGCCGTCCGCGGCCGATGTTCAGGGCCGCACCGGCACCGCGATCGAGACGCCCGTGAGCGCCTCGGCCCGCTCCCAGAGCGCCCGCTGCACCGCGCGGTCGTGCGAGGCGCGGCTGGACCCGACCGGTCGCGGCGCGCCGCGGGTCTCGCCCGGCCCGCCGGGCCCGACGTAGGTGCCGCCGGGCAGGTCCGGAACGGTGGCCGCGTACAGCGTCGGCAGCGCGCCGCCGGCCGCGTCCTGGGCGACGACCCGGTTGCCGATCGCCATGAGCCGGTCCTGGACCGTCCCGGTGCGGGTCTGCAGGTTGGTCGCCGCGTAGCCGGGGTGCGCGGCCACCGAGCGCAGCAGCGAACCGGCGGCGACGAAGCGGTGCTGCAGCTCGTAGGCGAACATCAGATCGGCCAGCTTCGACTGCCCGTACGCGAGCCAGCGCTGGTAGCGGCGCCGCTCCCAGTTCAGGTCGTCGAGGTCGATCCGCCCGATGCGGTGCATGAGGCTCGACAGCGTGACCACCCGGTCGGTGATCCGCGGCAGCAGCAGGCCCGTCAGCGCGAAGTGGCCCAGGAAGTTCGTGCCGAGCTGCATCTCGAAGCCGTCGGCCGTCCGCTGCTCGGGCACGGCCATCAGCCCGGCGTTGTTCACGAGCACGTCGACCGGGCGGTCGAGGTCCGCGGCGAACCGGCCGACCGAGCTCAGGTCGGCCAGGTCCAGCTCACGGACCTCGGTCGAACCGGTGAGCGAGGCGGCGGCCGCCGCGCCCTTCGCCGTGTTGCGGCAGGCCAGGACGACGTGCGCGCCCGCGGCCGCGAGCGCCCGCGCCGCCTCCAGCCCGATCCCGCTGTTGGCGCCGGTGACGACGACGGTCCGGCCGGTCAGGTCGGGGACGTCCGCTGTGCTCCAGGAGGCGATGCGGCGTTCCTACCAGCGGCGACCCCGACCGGCTCAGCGGGTGACCGCCGAGATCATCGGGAACATCTCGAACCGGGCGACCCCGGCCACGACGGCCGGGTCCCCCTCGCCGAGGGCCCGGGCGTCGTCGAGCGACTCGCCGTTGACGATGCCGAGGCCCCACGCCCCGGCGGGGTCGGCGACCGGCCCGAAGAAGATCGTCCGACCGGCCTCCAGGAGGCCCCGCCAGTACTCGCCGTGCTCCGTCATCGCGGCGCGCTCGCGCTCGTCCATCGTCATGGCGAAGTCCGGGCGCGGTGGTACGAGTCGGTACAGGAACCAGTTCACGGTGCGTCCTCCCGCAGGGCGTCGGCGAAGGCGCCGAGGATCGTGGCCCAGCCGCGCTCGAAGGCGCCGCCGGAGTAGCCGCCGGGCAGGGCGCACGCGGCCCGCAGCTCCTCGAGCGAGAGCCGCTCCCAGCCCCGGTGCTCCAGGTCCACCCGCGTGCCGCCCGCGTCGAGCTCGACGAACCGCAGCTCGACCTCGGTCGGTGTGCCGGTGACGTTCCACGTCATGACCAGGCCGGCCGGCGGGTCCCAGGCCAGCAGCGTGCCCCAGTCGTGGCTGCTGCCGTCGTGCCAGTGCTCGGTGACCGTGCCCCCGACCCGGCGGTCGACGGTCACCGAGGCGATCCGGTCGCTGCCGCCGAGGGAGAACGGGTCGAGCGGCCACCACTCGGCGAGCCGGTCGACGAACACGCGGAACGTGCGCTCCCGGCCGGCCGCCACCACGGTCGAGCGGTGGACGGGCGGCCGGGCGAGGTCGACGACCTCCGCGATCGGTTCGCTCACTGCTCCTCCTCCACGAGGGCGCGCGCCCGGTCGAGCGCGTCGGACCAGATGCCGTCGAGGGCCGCCTGCAGCTCGCGGACCGCCTCCCGTCGGGCACGGTACAGCCGGCGGGTGCCCTCGCGGCGCTCCGCGATCAGCCCGGACTCCTTCAGCACGGTGAGGTGCTGGCTGACGGCCGTGCGGGACACCTCGAACTCCGCGGCGATCTCGCCGGCCGCGCGCTCGGTGGTGGCGACCAGCCGCAGGATCGCCCGGCGGCGCGGCTCGGCGAGGGCCCGGAGCATGGCCCCGACCCGGTCGTCGAGCGGGGCGGGCGAGGTCACGATCCCCCCGTCGGTCCCGCCCACAGGCCGACCGTGTTGCCGTCCGGGTCGGCGAACGTCGCGAACGAGCCGTACCCCTCGGGCAGGTCGGTGGGCTCCACCAGCCGGGACGCCCCGAGTCCCTCGGCCTTGCCGAGCCAGGCGCCGAGGTCGTCGACCCCGACGTAGAACTTCACCCCGGTGTCCCCGGGCTGGTACGAGGGCCCGATCCCGCCCATCAGCGGTCCGGGCTCGGAGTGCGTGTCGACGAGCCCGTAGCCGCCCCAGGCGGGGTCGGCGTTCACGGTCCAACCGAAGAGCTCGCTGTAGAAGCGGCCCAACCGGCCGGGGTCGGTGCTGACGATCTCGAACATCGCGACCGGATTACCCATGACGACCTCCCGGGTTGTTCTGTGCGTGTTCGCTAACGTTAGCGAGAACTGACAGAATGCGCAAGGGTCGATCCCCCCGGTCGCGCGGTGGATCAGGCCTCGGTGAGGCGGCCTTCCTCGACGCGCCACCGGCGGGTGGCGCGGACGGTGTCGAGCATCCGGCGGTCGTGCGTGACCAGCAGGACCGTGCCGGGGAAGGCGTCGAGGGCCTGCTCGAGCTGCTCGATCGCGGGGAGGTCGAGGTGGTTGGTGGGCTCGTCGAGCACCAGCAGGTTCACCTCGCGGGCCTGCAGCAGCGCCAGCGCCGCCCGGGTGCGCTCGCCGGGGGAGAGCGACGAGGCGGGCCGCGGCACGTGCTCCCTCGTCAGCCCGAACTTGGCCAGCAGCGTGCGCGCCTCGGACTCGGGCCAGTCCGGCACCGCCCGGCCGAACGCCGTGACCAGCGGCTCGTCGCCGAGGAAGAGCCCGCGGGCCTGGTCGATCTCGCCGACGGTCACGCCCGCGCCGAGCCCGGCGGAGCCCTCGTCGACCGGGATCCGGCCGAGCAGGGCGCCGAGCAGCGTGGACTTCCCGGCCCCGTTCGCCCCGGTGACGATCACCCGGTCCGCCCAGTCGACCTGCGCCGTGACCGGGCCGAGGACGAAGTCGCCCCGGCGCACGACGGCGCCGTCGAGCCGGGCGGCGATCGCGCCGGACCGCGGGGCCGCGGCGATCGTCATCTGCAGCTCCCACTCCTTGCGGGGCTCCTCGACGACGTCCAGCCGCTCGATCGCGCGCTGGGTCTGCCGGGCCTTGGCGGCCTGCTTCTCGCTGGTCTCCGCGCGCTTGGCCTTGACGTTCTTGTCGTTGTCCTTCGACTTCCGCCGCGCGTTGCGCACGCCCTGCGCCATCCAGTTGCGCTGCATCTGCGCGCGGTCCTTCAGCGCGCCGAGCTTGTCGTCGTACTCCTCGTAGGCCTCGCGGGCGTGCCGGCGGGCGATCTCGCGCTCGACCAGGTAGCTGTCGTAGCCGCCGTCGTAGACCCCGACCTGCCGCTGGTGCAGGTCCAGCTCCACGATCCGGTTCACTGTGCGGGCCAGGAACTCGCGGTCGTGGCTCACGATCACCGCCGGGGACCGGAGCCCCTGGACGAACTTCTCCAGCCGCTCCAGGCCGTCGAGGTCGAGGTCGTTGGTGGGCTCGTCGAGGAGCAGCACGTCGTAGCGGGAGAGCAGCAGCGCGGCCAGCCCGGCGCGTGCGGCCTGGCCGCCGGAGAGCGCGGTCATGGGGGCGTCGAGCGGCACGCCGAGGCCGACCTCGGCCGCCACCTCGCCGGCCCGCTCGTCGAGGTCCGCACCGCCGAGGGCGAGCCAGCGGTCGAGGGCGGCGGCGTAGGCGTCGCCGGCAGTGAGCCCACGAGCGGCCGCATCGGCACCGTCGCCGCCCGCGCCGAGCTCCTCGGCCGCGGCGTCCATCGCGACCTGCGCGGTGGCCACCCCGGTGCGGCGCGCCAGGTACTGCGCCACGCTCTCGCCGGGGCGGCGCTCCGGTTCCTGCGGCAGGTGGCCGACGGTCGCGTCGGGCGGGCTGAGGGCGACCTCGCCCTCGGCGTCGCCTCCCCACCCACCCGGCTGCTCGCCGGCGAGCAGGCGCAGCAGGGTGGACTTGCCGGCGCCGTTCACCCCGACGAGCCCGACGACGTCGCCGGGCGCGACCACGAGGTCCAGGCCGCTGAACAGGACGCGGGCACCGTGCCCGGCGGAGAGGCCCGTGGCCCGGAGGGTCGCGCTCATGACAGGACCGAGGGTACGGGGACCATGTGCGCATGACGCTCCAGCCCTTCCCCGACGACTGGTCGCGCGCCCTCGTCGTGGTCGCGCACCCCGACGACATGGAGTACGGCGGGTCGGGCGCCGTCGCCCGCTGGACGGAGGCGGGCAAGGAGGTGACGTACCTGCTGGTCACCCGGGGCGAGGCGGGCATCGACACGATCCCGCCCGTGGAGGCCGGGCCGCTGCGGGAGGCGGAGCAGCGGGCGGCCTGCGCCGCCGTCGGGGTCGCGGAGGTGGAGTTCCTCGACCATCCGGACGGCGTGGTCGAGTACGGGCTCCCGCTGCGCCGCGACATCGCCGCGGTGATCCGGCGGCGCCGGCCCGAGCTCGTCGTCACGGGGAACTTCGCCGACCGTTGGCCGGGCGGATGGCTCAACATGGCCGACCACGTCCACACCGGCCGCGCCGTGCTCGACGCGTGCCGCGACGCGGGCAACCGCTGGGTCTTCCCCGGAGCGGGCGGCGACCCGTGGACGGGCGTGCGGTACCTCGCCGCGACCGGCGCGCCGGAGCCCACCCACGCCGTCGACATCGGGCCGGTGTTCGACCGCGCCGTCGCGTCGCTGTCCGCCCACCGCGCCTACCTGGCCGGGCTCGGCGACGGCGCGATGGCGGACCCGGAGAGCTACCTGCGGTCGCACGCCGAGGCGGTCGCGCAGCAGTTCCCGGGCGCGACGCTCGCCGTCGGGTTCGAGCTGTTCGAGATCTAGCGCTCCCCACGCGCGGGTGTGAGCAGCGGAGCACGGCGGGACCGGCGGGTGGCGACATAGGGTCGGAGGCGTGAACCCGGCACCGACATGCGACCCCGCAGCCGGGCCCGTCCAGGCCCGCGTGGTCGTGGACGAGCTGGTGCGCCTCGGCGTCAGCGACGCGGTCCTGTGCCCGGGGTCGCGCAACGCGCCGCTCGCCTTCGCCCTGCACGCGGCCGACGCGGCCGGCCGGCTGCGCCTGCACGTGCGGATCGACGAGCGCACGGGCGGGTTCCTCGCGCTCGGCCTGGCGCTCGGCTCGGGCCGCCCGGTCCCGGTGGTGACGACCTCGGGCACGGCCGTCGCGAACCTGCACCCGGCGGTGCTGGAGGCCTCGCACTCGGGGGTCCCGGTGCTCGTGCTCACCGCGGACCGGCCGCCCGAGCTGATCGGCACCGGCGCCAGCCAGACGATCGAGCAGCAGGGAATTTTCGGAGGGTCCGTCCGGCGGGCGGGCACCCTGGCCGTCGCCCGGCTCGCGCCCGGGGAGCCGGGCCGGTGGCGCGCCGCCGTCGACCGCATCGTGGCCGCGGCGACCGGCGCCCTCGGCGAGCCGCCCGGGCCGGTCCACCTGAACATCCCGTTCGCCGAGCCGCTGGTCCCCGACCCGGACGCGGAGGTCCCGCCCGGGCGCCCGGACGGCGCCCCCTGGACCGTGGTCCCGCCGGCGCACCGGACCGCGCCGGCGCTCCCGCTGGACCCCTCGGCTCCCACCCTCGTGATCGCCGGTGGCGGGGCGGGGGTCGACCCGGCACTGCTGGGCGGGGCCCCGATCGTGGCCGAGCCGTCGTCGCCGCTGTGGCCGCACGCCCTGCGCAGCGGGCCCTGGCTGCTCGGGGCGCCGGGTGGCCCGCCGCGGCCCCGGCAGGTGCTGGTCGTCGGGCGGCCGACCCTGCACCGGTCCGTCGCGCGCCTGCTCGCCGCGTCCGACCTGCAGGTCTACGTCGCGGCGGATCCGCAGGGCATGCCGTGGACGGACGTCGCCGGCACGGTGCGGGCGGTCGGCGACGTGCCGGCCCTCGCGCCGCCGCAGGCCTGGGTGCAGCGCTGGCGGGAGGCCGACGAGGTGGCGTCCGCCGCGCTCGACCGGGCCCTGCCGGAGGGTCCGCGAGGACTGTCGCTGGCGCGCGAGCTGGTCGGCGCGCTGCCGGACGGCTCCCGGCTGGTCCTCGGCTCGTCGAACCCGGTGCGGGACGTCGCGCTCGCCGCGGTGCCGCGCACCGGCCTGTCCGTGCTGTCCAACCGGGGGGTCGCGGGGATCGACGGGACGGTGTCGACGGCCGTCGGCGCCGCGCTGACCCATCCCGGCCCGACCGTGGCGCTGCTCGGCGACCTGACGCTGCTGCACGACACCACCGGCCTGCTCATCGGCCCGGACGAGCCGCGGCCGGCGCTGTCGATCGTGGTGCTCAACGACTCCGGCGGCGGGATCTTCGGGCTGCTCGAGCAGGGCGCGCCCGCGCACTCGGCGTCGTTCGAGCGGGTCTTCGGCACGCCGCACCGCGCCGACCTCGCGGCCGTCGCGACCGGGCTCGGCGCCGCGCACGTGCTGGTCACCGCGCCGTCGGACCTGGTCGAGGCCGTGCTGCCGGCCGGCCCGGGGCTGCGGATCGTCGAGGTCCGCGCCGATCGGGCGACGCTGCGCGCCGGCCACGCCGCGCTCGCCGACGAGGTCGCCACCGCCCTGGCGGCCCTGCCCGCCCGGACTTGAGCCCGGCCACTACGGCGTTGGCCCGCAACGGATCTGCTCCGTCCGGCGTAGAGGGCTCGTCCGAGTGGTCACTGTGCGCCAGCTAGTGTGCGTTCTGCGTAACGGCCGGTGGTGGAGCGCCGACAGGGGAGCGGAGCCGACGCTCCCGGCCTCGCCCGCTCCCCGCGCCCGGCCGCCCGTCGAACGACCGAGGTACCGGTGACTTCCAGCACCCGGAGCCACGCGGACGCCCCCGCCGCACGGCCCGCCGCCCCCGACGCGTGGCCCACGGGCCGTCGCCGCCGCGGGGCCGGCCCCGGCGTTCCCGGGCGCGGCGACGCCGCACGCCCGTCCGTCCGCGTGCGTGTGCGGCCGGTGTCGGCGCGGGCCTTCGCGCTCGAGCTCGGCCTCGTCGCCCTGACCGGCGGGCTCGCGTGGACGGCGGTCCGGGGCGTCGACGCCGCGGGTCTCCCGGCCGCGCGGATCGCCTCCGTGCTCGTGTTCGCCGGGGGGATCTCGGCGGCCGTGATGATCGCCGTGGCCGGGCGGGCCTCCGGCAGCCGGCGCGCAGGGCGGATCGCCGCCGCCGTCGGCGGGGCCGCCCTCGTCGGGCCGCTGCCCGTGGCGCTCGACCTGGGCGGCGCGGCGGGCCTCTGGCCGGCCGTGGCCGGGGGGGGGCCGCTCGC
>NZ_JBEZDN010000152.1:0-18407 GCF_040648315.1 Pseudonocardia sp. NPDC049154 | reverse complement strand
GGCCGGCAGCCGCGCGGGCAGCACCGCGCCGTCGAGCCCGCTCCGCGGGCCGACCGCCTCGGCCACCGCGACCCGCTGCGCGGCCGTCCCGCGGTCGAGGCGCAGCAGATCCTGCAGCGCCCGGGTCGGGGAGGCGTAGCCGTGCTCGGCGAAGCTGCCCTGCCGGTCCAGAGCGGCGATCGCTTGCCCGCTGATCTGGTCCAGCCGCCGGCCCACCGCCTCGCCGGCCCGCAGCGTGTCGACCATCTCCGCCGCCGCGGCCTGCCCGGTGGCGGCCGCGAGCGCCTCGACGGCCTCGTCGAGCAGCCGCCGCGCGTCGGTGACCGGGCTGGGGAGCATGATCCGATCGTACTCGAACGCATGTTCGAACACAAGGTAAAGTCAGCTGCTCAGAACCCCTGCGGCGTGACCCCACGAGGAGCCGCCCGATCCGAGCACATTCCGTCATATCGCCTCGCATCTGAGAAGCCTCGACCGCAGCCACGACGCGAGGTGCCGTGGCCGCATCGGCATTCGGCGGATCCACTCGCACACTCGCGGGCTGCGCCGAGACACCCCTCCCCACTACCTCGCACGACACGGACCGCCGACCCCAGCCGAGCGCGCGACTCCCGTGCGTCCTCGACCCCGAGGCCGCACGGCCCCACCCTCCGCACACCTCCTGTCCGACACCCCGAAGCCGGTAGCGCCACGAGGAGTCCGCTGAAGAAACATCGTCGCCGATGTGGACGATGTTCTCCCGCCACCCCTACTCTGTCTCCTACAGAGACGACGTTCGGCGTGGTACTCATACCCCATGACGCGGCACTACCTCGGCGTGCTCGGCCTGGCCGAGACGATGGGCGTGAGCCGCCATGCGGTGCACAAGTGGCGGGCCCGCCACCCGGCGGGATCGGACCATCCCTTCCCGGAGCCCGACGTCGTCGTGGACGGGGCGCCGGGGTGGGCGCCGGAGAGGGTGGACGACGTGGTGCAGTGGCGCGAGGGGTTGCCCGGCCGGGGTGTCGGTGGGGGCCGGCCGTCGGCGGTCCGCCTGCGGTACCTCGAGGCGGCGTCGGGGCGCGGTTTCACGGGCGAGGAGGCGGTCCGCGCGCTCGCCGCGTTCCGGAACTCGTTCCCGGAGATGACCGAGACCGAGGTCTGCGAGTGGCTCCTCCGCGAGTGGAGCGACTGAGCGACCCCGAGCGAATCCGAACGACCCCGAGCGACCCCGAGCGACCCGGAGCGACCCGGAGCGACCCGGAGCGACCCGGAGCGAACGAGCAGGTGAAGCGAACGCCCCTCAGCCGGGCAGCACCTTCCGCTCCCGCAACACCCGCATCCAGTGCCGGAAGGACTCCTCGGTGTCGTAGCAGTCGCCGAACCCCGCCTGCCGCACCTTGACCGTGCTGACCAGCGCCGGCGGGCGCGCCTCGGTGGCGCCGTGGGCGAAGCAGTAGTCGGCGTAGAAGTGCGACTCCCCCAGCAGCGCGTCGAGCGAGGGCTCGACCAGCCCCTCCCGCTCCGCGATCCGGCGCCAGACGCCGGCGTGCGCGGGCAGGTACTCCGCGAGCCGGACCGGCTCGTCCGGCGCGGCGGCCATGCCGAGCTCGTCGGCGAGTGCCGGCCAGAGGTCGCGCCAGTTGAAGGCCTCGCCGTTGGTCAGGTTGAAGTGCTGGTCGCGGGCGGTCTCGGCGGTCGCGGCCCAGAGGGCTGCGTCGCCGACCAGCCGGACGTCCACGGCCTCGCTCGCGATGCCCGCCCCGCCCGGGTACCCGAAGGGCAGGCCGAGCTCGCGGCGCACCGCGGCGTAGACGCCGATGACCGGCGGCAGGTTCATCGCGACCCCGGTCGTCGGGCCGACCACGATCTGCGGCCGCAGGATCGTCCACGCGAACCCGTGCTCGGCGGCCGAGGCGCGCAGGTGGTCCTCCTGCAGCCAGTAGAAGTTCTCGTGCGGGTCCCGCGGGGACCGCTCCCGCGCGGGCACCGGGATGGGGTGCAGGTGCACGCCGTAGGCCTTGGTGCCCTGCAGCAGCGTGACGTGCTCCAGGTGCGGGGCCAGCGGATCCAGCAACGCGCGGAGCATCGCCAGGTTGGTCCGCATCTGGTCCTGTTCGCGCCAGCCGCGGATCAGCCCGGGCTTCTCGTGCAGCGCCCCGTAGACCAGGTGCGACGGCCGCAGGTCGGCCACCGCCTCGGCTGTCGCGGCGGCGTCGGTCAGGTCGACGGTCAGGTGCCGGACCGGGCGCGCGGGCGGGCGCCGGGACAGCGCGACGACCTCCCAGCCCGCCTCGGCGAACGACTCCACCGCCGCCTCCCCGACCAGCCCGCTCGCCCCCGCGACCAGCACCGTCCGACCGCTCACCGGTCTCCCTTCCGCAACCCGCCCACCACGAACTCGGCGTACTCGTCGGCGATCTGCGCGACGCCGTCCTCCCCGGCCAGCACGGGGTCGTACCAGACGGTGATCCAGTTGAGCGCCCCGAGCACGGGCTTGGTCGCCAGCCGCGGGTCGGTCTCGCGGAACGCGCCCTCCCGCTGCCCCTGCGCGACGACGTCGGCGAAGAGCTGCTCGTACTCGTCGCGCATCCGGACGATGTCGTGGAGCGACTCGTAGCGTGGGCCCTGCCCGAGCCGGCGCATCTCGACCGCCTGCACCGCCACCCGTTGGAAGGCGTTGCGCGTCATCATCTTCGCGGCGTGCCGGCGCACCATCCGGTCCAGCCGCGTGACGGCGTCGCCCTCGGCCTCGGCCAGCGGCCGCACCTCCGCGAGCAGGTCCCGGATGCCGGTGAGCACGACGTCGAGGAAGATGTCGGCCTTGCTCCGGTAGTAGTGGTAGACCCGCCCCTTGGTCGCCCGCAGCTCGTCGGCGATGTCGTCGATGGTGGTGGCGTCGTAGCCGTTGCGGGTGAAGGCCACCGCGGCGGCCTCGAGGATGTCCTGGCGTCCGGGGCCCGCGCCGGACCGGGAGAGTTCGCGCGTCACCGCCGGGATCCTCGCACCCGCCGCACGAGGGCGTGCCAGATCCCGACGAGCCCGGTCGGCGAGACCAGCAGCACCACGGCGAGGACGCCGCCGAGCACGATCTTGTCCGCGTCGCCGCCGAGGGAGGCGAGCTGCTGCTGGCTCGTCAGCAGCAGCGCCCCGACCAGTGGTCCGAGCAGCAACCGGCGGCCCGGCAGGATCACCGCGATCAGCATGAAGAGCAGGAAGGTCGGCGAGAGCAGGTCCGGGCTGACGTAGCTGCGCTGGTAGGCGTAGAGCCAGCCGGCGAGCGCCGTGATCGGCGCGGACAGCACGAAGACCAGCATCCGGGTGCGCCGGACGTCGACGCCCATCGCCGTGGACAGCTCGCCGTTCATCTGCGCCATCAGCGCGGTGGTGCCCAGCCGGGACCGGCGGAAGCGCGCCACGAGCAGCACGACGAGCACGAGGCAGACCAGCGCGATCGGCCACAGCTCGGCGTTGGTGCGGGCGACGTAGGTCCCGCCGAACGCCGGCAGCTCGAGCAACGGGACGCCGACGACGCCGTCGGAACCGCCGAGGGCCTGCGTGTTCTGCACGACCGTCAGCCCGATGATCGCCGCGGCGTACGTGACCAGCGAGAACACGAACTCCCGCGTCCGCAGGGTGGCCAGGCCGAGCAGCAGCGCGAGCAGCACCGTCACCACGATCGCCGCCAGCAGCGCCGGGATCGGCGTCCAGCCGGACCGTACGGCGAGGATCGCGGTCGTGTACGCACCCGCCGCCCAGAACAGCGTGTGCCCCAGGCTGACCTCGCCGAGGTAGGACAGGACGACGTCGACCCCGTACGACATGATCGCGAAGATCGCGACCAGCACCACCGTCGTGTAGATCCGGTCCGACCCGCCGAGCAGGGACGGGAGCAGGTACGCGAGCGCGACCAGGACCACCCACAGCAGCGCGCGGGCCCACGTCGGCACCCGCCGCGCGGCCGGTGCGCCGGTCGTCCCCCGGGTCGCGACGTCGGCGGTCATCGGCGGGCCGCCAGTCCCTGCGGGCGGACCACGAGCACCACCAGCAGCACGACGAACGCCGCCGCCGTGGAGTAGGCCGGCGGGAAGAACGTCCCGAAGAAGGCCGTGAACAGGCCGAGTCCGATGGCCACGACGAGACCTCCGACGAGGTTGCCGACGCCCGCGAGCACCACCACGAGGAAGGTGACGATGACCTCCTCGAAGCCCATGGACGTCAGGATCGGGCTGCGCGGCCCCACCACCGCGCCCGCGAGCGCCGCGCAGACCGCGGAGAACACGAACACCGCGAGGTAGACCCGGGCCGCGTCGATCCCGTAGAGCTGGGCGAGCTTCGGGTCCTCGGCGACGCCGCGGACCATCCGGCCGAGGTCGGTGCGGCCGAGGACCACGAAGGTCAGCGCGTAGAACGCCAGCGCGAGGACGACGATCAGCACGTCCTGGCCGGTGAACCGGGCGGCCCCCAGCGCGAGGTCCTGCTGCTGCAGCGGGCTGTCGATCGTCTGCGGGTCGCCGCCGAACAGCAGCGCCGCCCCGCCCTGCAGCAGGTAGCCGAACGCGAGCGTGACCAGCATGAGGTTGACGATGTTCTGATCGAGCGTCATCCGCGTCATGAGCAGCTGCAGGACCACGCCCAGCACGGCGACGGCCACCAGCGCGACCGGGACGGCGACCGCATAGGGCAGCCCGAACCGGCTGATCGCGAACCAGGTGACGAAGGCGCCGAGCATGTAGAGCTGGCCGTGCGCGAAGTTGACCAGGCGGGCGGCGCCGAGCAGCACCGTCCAGCCGACGGCGAGGAGTGCGTAGCCCGCGCCGAGCGCGAGCCCGTTGACCAGGGCGGCGAGGATCACGGGCCCAGCCCTCCCAGGTAGGCCTGGGCGACGCGGTCGTCCTCGCGCATCTGCGCGGCGGTGCCCGAGGCGACGATCCGGCCCTGGTCGAGCAGGTGGAGCCGGTCGGCGACCTCGAGCGCGGCCCGCACGTTCTGCTCGACGAGCAGCACGGACAGCCCCGCGTCGACCAGGTCGCGGATGTGGGTGAGCACCTCGACGACGAGGCGCGGGGCCAGGCCGACCGAGGGTTCGTCGAGGATCAGCAGGCGCGGGGCCGCCCGCAGTGCGCGGCCGATCGCCACCATCTGCCGCTCGCCGCCGGAGAGGGTCGAGCAGCGCGCGGTGATCCGCTCGCGCAGCCGCGGGAACACGTCGAGCACGTCGTCGACCGAGTACGGGTGGCCGGCCGGCCCCCGCGGCGGGCGCACCACCCGCAGGTTCTCCTGGACCGTCATCCCGTCGAACACGCCCTTGCCCTCCGGGACCAGCACCAGGCCGAGCCCGGCGCGGCGGTGCGCGGCCAGCCGGCCGACGTCCTGCCCCGCGAGCTGCACGGACCCGGTGACGGCGGGGCGTCCGCGCGACCACCCGGCGACGGCGTTGACCAGCGTCGACTTGCCCGCGCCGTTGGCCCCCGCGACGGCCACGAGCTCACCGGCGCCCACCCGGACCGACACCCCGTCGACGGCCAGGCTGTGCCCGTAGCGCACCCGGAGGTCGGCGACGTCGAGCAGCGCGCTCACGCCGTCCTCCCCAGGTAGGCCTCGAGCACGCGCGGGTCGCGCTGCACCTCGGCGGGCGGGCCGTAGGCGATCGTCTCGCCGCGGTCGATCACCAGCAGCCGGTCGACGATCTCCATCACCAGGTCCATGTGGTGCTCGATGAGCACGATCGCGAGACCGCGTTCCCGCAGGTCGCGGAGCAGGTCGGCGAGGGCGCGCATGTCGTCGCCGCCCACCCCGGCCGCCGGCTCGTCAACCAGCAGCACGTCCGCGCCGGGGCCGTGGGCCAGGGCGACGGACAGCACGCGCTGCAGGCCGTACGGCAGGTCGTCGGGACGGGTGTCGTGGTGCCGCTCGGCGATCCCGAAGTCCGCCAGGAGCGCGCGGGCCGCGGCCCGGCACTCCCGCCGCGCCCGGGCCTCCCGCCACGGCGTGACGATCGCGCCGCCGAGCCCCGTCCCGCGCTCCACCTGGAACGCGGTCATCGCGTTCTCCAGCACCGTCAGGCCGCCGAAGAACGAGTTCTGCTGGAAGGTCCGGCGCAGCCCGCGCCGGGCCAGCACCTGCGTGGGCACGCCGTCGGTGTCCGCGCCGTGCAGCAGCACCCGGCCGGTGCGCCGCACCACGTTGGTGACCGCGGCGAAGCTGCTGCTCTTGCCCGCGCCGTTGGGGCCGATGACGCCGAGGATCTCGCCGCCGTCGACCGCGAACGACACGTCGTCGAGCGCCTGCAGGCTGCCGTACCGCACCGAGAGGCCCTCCACGCGGAGGGCGGTCACGAGTTCCAGACCTCGGCCGGGACCGGCACCTCGTCGAGGACCTTGATCTTCCCGCCCTCGACGGTGAAGGCGTACACCTTCGTCTGCATCTGGCCCTTGTCCGTGAAGGTCACGTCGCCCATCACGGTGCCGGTGAAGGTCTGCCCGTGGATGGCGTCGGCGACCGGCTGCCGGTCCAGCGTGCCCGCCTTGGCCACCGCGGCGGCCCACACGTCGACGCTCTGCGCCCCGAGCGCGGCGTACTTGTCCGGCGGGTTGCCGGTCTTCTGCCGGAACGCCTCGGCGAACTTCTGGTTCTCCGGGTACCCGTTGAACGGCGCGACGTCGGGGAAGTAGATGTCCGCGGAGTACAGCCCGTCGACGGCGGTGCCCCCGGCCAGGTCGATCACCTTGGGCGAGACGGTGCCGAGCGCGGCGACGTGCGGCGCGCCGATCCCGGAGCGGGCGTACTGCTGGGCCAGCGCCGGCATCCCGGACGACTCGGCGGCGTTGGCCGAGAAGACCGCCTGCGGCGCCGCGCCCTGGATGTTCGACAGCGGGACGCGGAAGTCCGTGGCGGAGTAGTCGAAGGTCTGCTCCGAGGCCACCGCCACCCCGGCAGGCTGGAGCTGGGCGGTGAGCAGCGCGCCCAGGTCCTTGCCGTAGGCGTCGTTCTCCAGCAGGTAGCCGACGGACTTCGCCCCGAGGTTCTTCGACAGGTACTGGCCCGCGACGTAGGCGCCCACCGCGTTGCCGGCGTTGAGCCGGACCGCGTCGGGGTCGGCGTTGCCGAGGATCGTGGCGTTCTGCGGGATCGTGGTGATGTTGAGGATCCCGGCCCGCACCAGCACCGGCTGGATGGCCAGCGTGACGGGCGAGTTCCAGCCGCCCATGACCACCGAGACGCCCTCGCCGGCCAGCTGCGTCGCGGCGCTCACGCCGTTGGCCGGGTTGCTCTGGTCGTCCTTGGCGACGATCTGCAGCTGCCGGCCGAGGACCCCGCCCTCGGCGTTGATCACGTCCGCCTGGACCTGGATCGCGTCGAGCACGTCCTGTCCGTTGGGGCCGGCCGGGCCGCTGAGCGGCACGATCACGCCGACCTTCACCGGGCCCGACGTACTGGCGCCGGAGCCGCCCGACCCGCCCGACGGGGCCGAGCCGGTGTTCGCGCAGCCCGCCGTCAGGGCGATCGCGCCGATCAGCGCACAGACCGCCGTCCACACCTTCGTGACACGCACCGGGTCCTCCAGGTCGTCGTTGACCGTACTACTCGGTATGACGCCCGATGGTCGCCCAGCGGCCCGGAGAGGTCAAGGCGCCCGCCTTAAAACCTGTACGCCTCAGCCGCCGAATGCCGCCACCAGCGCGGCGGAGCAGTCCGGGGCGCCGTCCGCCGGCACCACGAGCAGCCCGGGGAGCGTGAGCGTCGGAGCGAGGGGCCGCAGCGCCACCCCGCACGCCGCGAGGTCCGGGCGCTCCCCGTGGACGACCGTCCAGGCCCGGTCCCCCGCCCCGATCTCGACCGCGACGTCCTCGGCGGACCCCACGTCCCGGCCGCGCTCCGGCTCGACACCCGCGGCCGCGCACCGGTCCAGCACCGCGGCGTGCAGGGCGGGGTCGGCGGTGCGCGCGGGCAGCCGGAGCCGCAGATCGGCGAGGGTCTCCACGCGCACGGCCCCGTCCGCGGCCGCCGCGTGCCCGGCGGGCAGCAGCACGGTCAGCGGCTCCTCCCACAGCGGCAGCGCCCGGATCCCGGGTGCCCGTACCGGACCGCGCACCAGGGCGGCGTCGAGCTCGCCCCGGCCCACGGCGGCCGCGTGCGCGGCGGCGGTCCCGTCGACGAGCCGCAGCTCCAGCCCGGGGGCCGACGCCCGCAGCCGCCCCACGCCGCGGCGCAGCCGGTCGCCGAGCAGCGGGCTGGTCCCGAGCCGGAAGAGGCCGGCCCGGCCGGCGGCGAGCTCGCCCGCCACCGCCCGCATCCGCTCGACGGCGGCGAGCGCGGCGCGGGCCTCGGGCAGCAGCCGGGTGCCGTCCCCGGTCAGCGCGACGCGGCGCGGCGTGCGGTCGAGCAGCCGCACGCCCAGCTCCCGTTCCAGGCGGCTGATCTGCTGGCTCACCGCGGGCTGGACGATCCCGAGCCGCTCGGCGGCCCGGCCGAAGTGGAGCTCCTCCGCCACCGCGACGAAGTAGCGCAGCTGCCGGACCTCCACGGGACCTCCCACCATCACGATCCGTGATCGCTGCACAGGGTAGGTGGCCGTTGTCCCGCCCCGCACCAGCGATTCGACTGGAGGCATGCAGATCGGACTGTGGATCGACGAGTTCCGGCCCCTCCCGGAGGTGGTCGAGGCCATCGAGAAGGCGGCCGCGGCCGGGTTCGCGCGCGCGTGGATCGGCGAGCGCGGCGGCTGGGACCCGCTGACCGTCCTCGCGGCGGTCGGCGACCGCGCACCGGGGATCGGCCTCGGCACCGCCGTGACCACGACCGTCCCGCGGCACCCGCTCACGCTGGCCGCGCAGGCCCTCACCACCCAGGCCGCCGTCGGGAACCGCCTGACGCTCGGTATCGGGCCGAGCCACGGGCCGCTCGTCGAGGGCCGGTACGGCCTCCCCTGGGACCGGCCGGGCCGCCACGTCCGCGAGTACGTCGACGTCCTGGTCCCCGTGCTGGCCGGGCGGGAGGCCGAGGTGCACGGCGAGGCCCTGACGGCCGTCGGCGGCGTGACCGCGCCGGGCGCCACGCCCCCGCCGCTGCTGCTCGCGGCCCACGGGCCGCGGATGCTGCGCCTCGCCGGCGCACGGGCCGACGGCGTGCTGACGACCTGGACCACCCCGCGCGCGGTCGGCGAGGAGGTCGTCCCCGCCGTGACCACCGCCGCGGCCGGCCGGCCGGCGCCGCAGGTGGTCGCCGGGGTGGTGGCATCGCTCACAGCGGACCCCGACGGGACCCGCTCCTGGGTGGCCGAGACCTTCGCCCCGGCCGACGGACTGCCCAGCTACCGGGACTCCGTCCGCCGTCAGGGGCTGGGCGGCGTGGCGGACACCGTGATCGCCGGCGACGAGGGCACCCTCGAGGCCGCGGTGCGGGCGTTCGCCGACGCCGGGGCCACGGAGCTGCAGCTCATCCCGGCCGGGCCGCCCGCCGACCGCGAGCGGACGATCGCCTTCGTCGCGTCGCTCGCGCGCTGACCGGGAGGGGCGGACCGGGGTGGCCCGGGGGCGTCCGACGACAGCTTGTCCGGTCAATTGGGCGCCGTTCCCGGGATCCGGTCGCCCGGTTGTCCGGTCCGCCCGCACGTCGCACGATGGGGGCATGACGACCGCTGCGCACGGTGACGGGTCCCCCGTGCCGCTTCCCGCGCTGCGGTCGTTCGATCTCGAGCGCTTCTGGCCCTCGCGCCGGAGCCACGCGTTCGACGAGGGATGTCGCTGAGGGCCGACGAGCCCGCCCGGACCCCGGGCACCATTCGTCGCGCCCTGCCCCGACCCCGCCCGAGCGCCCGCGCGACCTGACGCGCACCGCAACCCGCCGGGTCGTCCCGGCCGGTCCGGGGCGGACCGGTGCCCCGGAAGGACCCACCACCGCCCATGTTCGCCCCCGCCCTGCGCCGCCGCGCGACCGTCCTGCTCGCCGCCCTGGCCGCCGTCGGCCTGGCCGCCGGCTGCTCGCGCGCGCAGGAGAGCACGCCCGCCGCTCCCGCGAGCACCTCCCCCGCCGCGGAGCTCCGCCTCGGCTACTTCCCCAACATCACGCACGCGCCCGCCCTGATCGGCGTGGCGCAGAACTACTTCGCCGAGGAGCTGGGCAGCGGCACGAAGCTGACCACCCAGACCTTCAACGCCGGTCCGGACGAGGTGAACGCCCTGCTCGGGGGCTCGCTCGACGCCGGCTTCATCGGCTCCAGCCCGGCGATCAACGCCTTCGCCAAGTCCAACGGCGAGGCCGTGCGGCTGATCGCGGGGTCCACCTCCGCCGGCGCCCAGCTCGTCACCTCCCCGGACATCACCACGCCGGACCAGCTCAAGGGCAAGATCATCGCGACCCCGCAGGCCGGGAACACGCAGGACGTCGCGCTCAAGAAGTGGCTCAAGGAGAACAACCTCGAGATCGGCGACGGCCCGGACAAGGTGACGGTCCAGAACATCGACAACCCGCGCACGCTCGACCTGTTCAAGCAGGGCCAGGTCGCGGGCGGCTGGCTGCCCGAGCCGTGGAGCTCCCGGCTGGTCGACGCGGGCGCGAAGGTCCTCGTCGACGAGAAGTCGCTGTGGCCGGACGGCAAGTTCCCGACCACGGTGCTGATCGTCCGCACGCAGTTCCTCCAGGAGCACCCGCAGACCGTGGAGGCCCTGCTGCGCGGTGAGCTGAAGGCCATCGACTTCGCCAACTCCGACGCGGACCAGGCCAAGAAGATCACGAACGACTCGATCAAGCAGATCACCAACTCGTCGCTCTCCCAGCCGGTGCTCGACCGCGCCTTCTCCGAGCTCAGCTTCGACAGCGACCCGCTGGCCTCGATCTTCCCGCAGCTGTCCAAGGACAGCGTGACCGCGGGCGCCACGCCGACGGAGACGAACCTGCAGGGCTTCGTCGACGTGACCGCCCTCAACACCGTCCGCCAGGCCGACGGGCAGCCCCCGGTCGACGCCGCGGGCCTCGACAAGCAGGGATGAGCCAGGTGACCACCACCAGCACGGGGTCCGAGATCGAGCAGCTCCGCCGCGACCGGACCGCGCACACCGCGGTGGAGCTGTCCGGCGTCGGCAAGACCTTCGGCACCGGGGCGGGTGCCGTCACGGCGCTGCGCGGGATCGACCTGCGCGTCGCCCACGGCGAGTTCCTCTGCCTGCTCGGCGCCTCCGGCTGCGGCAAGTCGACGCTGCTCAACCTGCTCTCCGGCCTGGAGGAGCCGACGACCGGCACGGTCTCCGTGAACACCGCCCGGCCGTCGTTCATGTTCCAGGAGGCCGCGCTCATGCCGTGGCTCACGGCCGCGCGCAACGTCGAGCTGCCGCTGCAGCTCGCGGGGCAGGGCCGCGGCGCCCGGCGGGAGCGGGCCCAGGAGCTGCTCGAGCTCGTCCGGCTCGACGGCGTGGGCGACAAGCGCCCGCACGAGCTGTCCGGCGGGATGCGCCAGCGCGTGTCGCTGGCCCGGGCGCTCGCCGCGGCCACCAGCACGGACGGCACCGCTCCCGGTCTGCTGCTGATGGACGAGCCCTTCGCGTCGCTCGACGCGATCACCCGAGACGTCCTGCAGGGCGAGCTGCTGCGGGTGTGGGAGGCCACCGGCACCACCGTGGTCTTCGTGACCCACGACGTCCGCGAGGCCGTCCGGCTCGCCCAGCGCGTCGTCCTGCTCTCGTCGCGCCCGGGCACGGTCGTGCGCGAGTGGAGCGTCGACGGGCACGGGCCGGAGCTGCACGAGGAGATCACCGGCCGGCTGCGACAGGTGATCACGAGCCATGCCGCCTGAGCTGGTGGAACGCACGAGCGGCACGGACGACAGCGCCCAGGCGCTCGCCGGGCTCGACGCGCTCGACACCCCGACCGTCAACCGCGTCCCGTGGTGGCGGCGGGCGTCGCGCAGCGTGCTGCCGCCCGTCGTCGCGCTCGTGCTGATCGTGGTGATCTGGCAGGTCGTGTGGGCCTCGGCGGTGCTGCCGGAGTTCAAGCTGCCCGCGCCGGCGGCGGTGTGGGACTCGTTCCTCACGATCGTCGCGGACGGCAGCATCTGGTCGATCCTGTGGACCTCGATCAGCCGCGCCTTCCTCGGCTTCGCGATCGCGCTGGTGATCGCGACGCCGCTCGGCCTGCTGGTGGCGAAGGTGCCGGTGGTGCGGTCGGCGATCGGGCCGCTGCTGTCCGGCCTGCAGAGCCTCCCGTCGGTCGCGTGGGTGCCCGCGGCGGTGCTCTGGTTCGGCCTGACGGACGCGACGATCTACTTCGTGGTGCTGCTCGGCTCGGTGCCGTCGATCGCCAACGGCCTGGTGGCGGGCATCGACCAGATCCCGCCGATCCTTCCGCGAGTGGGCCGGGTGCTCGGCGCCCGCGGCCTGGCGAGCGCCCGGCACGTCCTGCTCCCCGCCGCGCTGCCCGGCTACCTGGCGGGCTGCAAGCAGGGCTGGGCCTTCTCGTGGCGCTCGCTGATGGCGGCCGAGATCATCGCCGCCGGGCCGGCCCTGGGCATCGGGCTCGGTGCGTACCTGAAGAACGGCAGCGACTTCAACGACATCGCCGGGGTGTTCTCGGCGGTGCTGCTGATCCTGGTCGTCGGCATCGGGATCGAGATGCTGGTCTTCCGGCCGCTCGAGCGCCGGGTGCTGCAGGCCCGGGGCCTCGCGCTGACCTGACCTTCCCGCCCGGTTCGCGCTGGACCGGATCGCCGGGCTGGTGCTGTCCGGACACTCGTCGGTCGAGGTGATCGGGGAGGCCGACGACCGCTACAACGCCGAGCTCGACGCGCGGGAGCGCACCCGGACCTGGAGCGACCCGGCGGGTCGACAACTACTACCGCAACGCGCACGGCCGCTCGGCCGCGAACTGCCCGTTCGAGGTGACCGAGATGTGGCGGTGGCTGCGCCGGCCGGAGCCCGGGGACCTCGTCGTGCGGTGAGGTCCCCGGGACCGGATCAGGACTTGGCCGTCAGGGCGAAGTTCTCCGGGATGACCAGGTCGTCCCGGGACAGCTCGTGGATGCTGGACTTGCCCAGGCCGAGCAGGGTGGAGTCGATGCCCTGGCGCAGCACCTCGAGGGTGTTGGTCACGCCGTGCTGGCCCGCGGCGGCCATGCCCCACAGGTAGGCGCGCCCGATCAGCACCGCCTTGGCGCCCAGCGCGAGCGCCTTCACCACGTCCGAGCCGCGGCGGATGCCGCCGTCCTGCAGCACCTCGATCTGGTCGCCGACCGCGTCGACGACCGCCGGCAGCGCGCGGATCGACGCCGGGGTGCCGTCGAGGTTGTTGCCGCCGTGGTTGGACACCGAGATCGCCGTGCAGCCGGCGTCGACGGCCCGGCGGGCGTCGTCCGGGTGCATGATCCCCTTGACCGCGAACGGGCCGTCCCACTGCTCGCGCAGCCAGGCCACGTCCGCCCAGGTCACCGGCGGGGTCTGCATCCACTGGAAGTAGGCGCCGAAGAAGGTCGGCGGCGCCTCGTCGCCGATCGCCAGGTTCGGGGTGGTCAGGTCGGGCAGCTTACCGGTCCTGGCGAAGTCCCACAGCCAGCGCGGCTTGCGCAGCACCTCGGGCGCGAAGTGCAGCGCCGCCTTGAGGTTGACCTTCTCCGGGATCATCGGGGCGTCCCAGTCCCGGGCGGAGTCGAACGACCAGTCCAGGGTCATGATCAGGCCCTTGGCACCGGCCTTCTTCGCGCGCTCGGCGCGGGCCAGCAGCTGGTCGCGGCTGCCCACCCAGTACATCTGGAAGAAGGTCTTGTCGTTCACCGCCGCGACGTCCTCGATGGACCGGCTCGCGAACGAGCTGAGCCCCATCGCCGTGCCGGCCCCGGCGGCGGCGCGCGCCACGGCGACCTCACCCTCCGGGTACACGGCCTGCACGCCCGTCGGCGAGATGATCACCGGGAACGAGATGTCCTGCCCCATCACCGTGGTCGCCTGGTTCCGCTGCGCCGGCAGGTCGGCGATGCGCGGGCGGAACCCGAGCTCGCTGAACGCCTCCACGTTGTCCGAGATCGTGACGCCCTTCTCGGTGCCCGCCACGAGCGCGAGGTACACCGAGCGGGGCAGGCGCTTCTTCGCCCTCCGCTGTGCCTCGGCGATCGTCTCGAACCAGTTCTTCGTGCTGGCCATCGCGCCTGCCCCTTCGCAGCTCGGATCCGTGTGTCTGGGGCCACCCTACTATTTCGGCACTCGGTGCCATAGTACGACCCGGCATCCCGTCGCCGAGCCCCTCCGAAGGACCAGGACCGGCCTCCTCCGGGCGGCCGGGTGGCCGTCGACAGTGCCCTCGACAGTGCCCTCGCCCGTGCCCTCGACAGCGCCCTCAACAGCACCCCTGAACAGCGGTGACGGCCGGGAACGCCGACGGCCCGCGACGCGGGTGCGTCGCGGGCCGTCGGGGACGGGCCGTCGGGAAAGCCGGCCTCAGCCGGTCCGGCGCAGGTGCGGTGCCCGGCGCAGGGCCGAGCGGGTCACCGCGAGCTCGTGCGCGACCTCGGCCGCGATGAGCTCGGCATGCAGGTCGACCTGGGCCGGGTTGCCGGCCAGCGCGCGGTGCCGGGCGACGAGGTCCTCCAGCGCGTCGAGCAGCCGGTCGACGATCTCGGTGCGGCGGTCGTCCCGGGTCGGCCTCGGCAGCCGCACGGTCGGCGGGTCGAGGTCGGTGGCCTGCTCGGCCCGCGGCGCCGGGGCGGCGGCCTCCTGGTCGTGGATCGGGGCGGTCATGTCGTACTCCTACGGACGAACGTGAACGGCGGCGGGATCGGCGGGTGTCCGGCGGCCGGCCCGACAGAGGGCGCTCGCGGTCCGCAGATGGTCGACGGGGCGACGACGGCTCAGGAACGGACGAATCAGGCACCGGGACGAGCACAGGGGGCGCATCGGGGATCTCCGGGACGGGCGACGGGCGGGGGAACGGTCAGTGACCGCGACACCAGCCGCGCGCGTGGCGACCGTGACGGCACGGCGGAGGCGGCACGTGCGGCACCGCTCCCACCTCCCGAGTCACGATCACGGAGTCCAGAGTGCCCGTGCCGCCGCGGCTGCGGCAACCGGGTTACCGTCACGGCGGGTCAACATCACATCCGGGCGCGGACGGGAACCATTCGGCGCCGCCGCACGTCTCGGGGTGGCGCCGGCCGGACGCCGCTCACAAAAAGTGACGTCAGACGCCGGCCGGCGCGTCCTCCACGCCCGCCGCCGCCCGCGCCGCGACCCGCTCGGCGTGCGTGGGCGGGTCCGACAGGACGCCCTCCGGCCGGAGCGCCTCGAACTCCGCGCGCAGAGTGGGCAGGATCTCGCCGAGCAGGTCCAGCTGCTCGAGCACCGTCTTCAGCGGCAGGCCCGCGTGGTCGACGAGGAACAGCTGGCGCTGTAGACGGGCGGGGTGTTGCCGCGGCCGAGCATGAGGTCGACGCGCTCGGGCCCCGCGAGGTGCTGCAGCATCGCGAAGTCCTCGGCGATCTTCACCGGGTCGTTCGTCGTGATCAGCGTGGTCGACGTCGAGAGCACCAGCCTCTGGGTGCGGGCGGCGACGTAGCCGAGCAGCGTCGTCGGCGAGGACGGCACGAACGGCGGGTTGTCGTGCTCGCCGGTGGCGAAGACGTCCAGGCCGACCGCCTCCGCGTGCTCGGCGATCCGGACCATCGCCCGGATCCGCTCGTGCTCGGTCGGCGTGGTGCCCGTCGTCGGGTCGCTGGTGACGTCCCCGACGGTGAAGATCCCGAACTGCATGTGCTCCCCCTCGTCGCCGACGATGATTGCATCGGCAACCGGACGGAACGGCGAACGGTCGTCCGGTGTTCCCGGACGGTCGGTCGGTGACTGGACACGCGGGAACACGCCGGTACCCGCACCGCGGTAGGGCCGTTCGCCTCTGCGGGAGGAACAGCCGTCGACCGGTCGTCGAGCGGGGCGCACCCCTTCGCTAGCGTTGTGCCGGCAGTCACCCACAGGTGTCGGGGCACGACAGGTGGCGGTGCCCGCTCCCCGGCCCGCTCCCCGACATGCACGAGGAGGCGCTCGTGAGCACGCAGGTCTCGGACGGACTGACGGTCCTGGCCGTCGACGACGAGGAACCGGCGCTTCAGGAACTGGCCCACCTGCTGAACGAGGACCACCGCGTCGGCACCGTGCTCACGGCTCCCGACGCGACCGAGGCCCTCCGGATCCTCGGGAGCCGGCCGGGCGCCGGCCCGGGCGAGTCCGGGGTGGACGTCGTGTTCCTGGACATCCGCATGCCTGGCCTGGACGGGCTGGAGCTGGCCCGCGTCCTGTCCGCGATGGCCTCGCCGCCGCCGGTGGTGTTCGTGACCGCGCACGACGACCGCGCCGTCGACGCCTACGAGATCGGCGCGGTCGACTACCTGCTCAAGCCGCTGCGCTCCGAGCGGCTCGCCGGGTCGATCGACCGCACCCTCGCCACCCGGGCGCAGAGCAGGCCGATGCCGGCCCAGCCCGCGCCGCAGGGCCCGCCCGCGCGGCCCGAGCCGCCGGAGGACGAGGTGATCCCGGTCGAGCTGGCCGGCACCACCAAGCTCGTCCCCCGGTCCACGGTGCGGTTCGTCGAGGCCCAGGGCGACTACGCCCGCCTCCACACCACGGAGGGCGGCCACCTCGTCCGGATCCCGCTGTCCGTGCTCGAGGAGCGCTGGCGCGAGGCCGGGTTCGTGCGGATCCACCGCGCCTACCTCGTCTCGCTGCCGTTGATCACCGAGCTGCGGCTGTCCGGTTCGGGGTACGTCGTGCGGATCGGGCACGGCCCGGGCGCGCCGGAGCTGCCGGTGAGCCGCCGGCACACCGCCGCGCTCAAGCGGATCCTCCGCGGTCGCCCGCCGCGCGAGGAGGGGCCGACGGGCCCGCTCGCGCGCATCCGCTGACCGCGCCGCGGCGCCTCCACACCGGACCGACCGTCCGGCGCACCACCGACCGCTGGGCCGACCGGGTGCACCCTTCGTCGTGCACCGCGTGTCGCCGGGCGCGCCCGGTCGGGTGCCGCCTAGCGTGATCGTCGATGGCGGCGACGCGACGGATCCGGCTCCTGCTCCCCCTGTTCGGCGTCCTCCTCGTGCTCGCCGGATGCGCGACCAGCGCCGCGGCCCCGCTCGACGCGGGCGCCCCGCCGTCCGGCGCCCCGCTGCCGACGACTCCACCGACGTCCGCGCCCCCGCCCGTCCCCGAGCTGCCCAGCGGCGGGCACACCCTCTTCCCGGGCCGCACCATGGTCGCGCTCTACGGTCATCCGGGCGCCCCCGCGCTCGGCGTGCTGGGCGAGCAGGGCGTCGACGCCTCGGTGCAACGCGCACGCGATCTCGCCGCCCGGTACGCCCCGCTCGCGGGCGAACCCGTGGTGCCGGCCTTCGAGATCATCGCGACCGTCGCGAGCTCGGCCCCCGGGGCTGACGGCGACTACTCGAACGAGTCGGCGCCCGAGGACCTGGCCCCGTGGGTCGACGCGGCCGCCGCGGCCGGGATGTACGTGGTGCTCGACCTCCAGCCCGGCCGCAGCGACTTCCTCACCCAGGCCCGCCGCTACACGGACCTGCTGCGGCGCCCGAACGTCGGGCTCGCCCTCGACCCCGAATGGCGGCTCCGCGCGGGACAGAAGCACCGCGTCCAGGTGGGCTCGGTCGACGCGGCGGAGGTCAACGCCGTCGCGATCTGGCTCGCCGATCTCACCCGGGAGGCGCGCCTGCCCCAGAAGCTGCTGATGCTGCACCAGTTCCAGGTGCAGATGATCCGGAACCGGGAGCAACTGGTCACGGACCGTGACGAATTGTCCGTCATGCTCCACGCCGACGGATTCGGCACGCGTGCGGAGAAGCTGGAGACCTGGGACCGCCTGCACCAGGCCGTCCCGGCCGGTGTCACCTGGGGCTGGAAGAACTTCCACGACGAGGACCGGCCGATGTTCGACCCGGCCGACACGCTGGCCGTCGGGCCGGTCCGGCCGGTGTTCGTGTCCTACCAGTAGGGGTACCCCCGGCCGTGTCGTGACGGGCAGTATCCTCGCCGGGATCTCGCCGCCGAGATCCCGCGTGCCGGCGGTGGACCCGGTGCCCTCGCGACGAGGACGCCCGCACACCCCCGCCACACGTACCAGCACGTACGGTCCCGAGTCGCCTGTGGAGAAGGGGGTGTCCGACGTGGCCGACGACGCACGCACCGGACGCGCCCGCGAGGACGTCCGGGTGACCGAGGACGGCCGGGCAGGCCGTCAGCCCGGCGACGTCCCCTTCCGCCGTCCGGCGGACTCCGGCGAGCCCTGGCCGCGCCGCGCCGAGCGGCCCCTGGTGCAGGAGCCCGCTCCGCCCCGGCGGACCGCGAACGGCTCCGGCGTGAACGGCGGCACGGGTGGCGCCCCCGCCGGCCGCAACGGGGTCGCGAACGGCTCCGGCCGGTCCGGCGACGCGCCGGCCCCGCGGGAGCCCTGGC
>NZ_JBEZDN010000151.1:0-18432 GCF_040648315.1 Pseudonocardia sp. NPDC049154 | reverse complement strand
CGCGGCGAAGCAGGGGCTCAAGCGCTGCATCCAGGCGCTCACCGACGTCTCGTACGACGACCGCCCGCCGGGCCCAAGAACCCGGCCCCCGCACGGCACCGCCCGACCGCAAACGCATTCGCCACCCCTTGCTTCCCCGACCACCGCGACGTCCGCCCGCCACGATTCGGTCCCGCGAGTACCCGCCGCCAGGGTCCAACGACACGTCCGGCGCCGGGATACCCCACCATCACGTGAACGTCCGTCGCGAGCGGGGTGGCCGGTTCGGTGCGGGCCCGAGACGCCACCGAGACCTCTCGGGGAGCCTGCCGGGCCCGGGGCCTGCGAGGACGGGCGGGAACACCGCCCGGCCGTCGATCGTTGAACCGGCACGATCACCCCGCCGGTCCGCGCCCGGCGCGGTGGCGCGTCCTCGGCCGGCGGAAGCTATCCTGGCGGATCAGGCCGGTCGGCGCGTCGCCGCCAGCGCGGGACCGGAACGCACACTCGGGAAGGTGAAGGCCACCAGGGCCGAAGCTGCATGGACCGCAAGCGCCTGCTCCGCAACCCCTTGATCTGGATCCTCGTCGTGGTCCTGGTCTATTTCGCGTTCTCCGTGCTCTTCGACGACACCCGCGGCTACACGCAGGTCCCGACCTCGACGGCGCTGCAGCAGATCGACGCCCGGAACGTGGCCGACGCCACGATCGAGGACAAGGAGCAGCGGCTCCGCCTCGACCTGACCAACCCGGTCGACGGCAGCACGAAGATCATCACGCAGTACCCGGCGGCGTCGTCGAACGCGGTGTTCACGAAGCTGCAGGACGCCGGGGTCGCGAACTACAACACGATCGTGCGGCAGGACTCGTTCCTGACCACGATGCTGATCTACCTGATCCCGCTAGGCCTCGTGCTCCTCGTCCTGTTCTGGATGATGAACAACGCCCAGGGCGGCGGGAACCGGGTCATGTCCTTCGGCAAGTCGAAGGCCAAGCAGCTGTCCAAGGACATGCCCAAGACCACCTTCTCCGACGTCGCCGGCGCGGACGAGGCGGTCGAGGAGCTCTACGAGATCAAGGACTTCCTGCAGAACCCGGGCCGCTACCAGGCGCTCGGCGCGAAGATCCCGAAGGGCGTGCTGCTCTACGGGCCGCCCGGCACCGGCAAGACGCTGCTGGCCCGCGCGGTCGCGGGCGAGGCGGGCGTGCCGTTCTACACGATCTCCGGCTCGGACTTCGTCGAGATGTTCGTCGGTGTCGGCGCCTCCCGCGTCCGGGACCTGTTCGAGCAGGCCAAGCAGAACTCGCCCTGCATCATCTTCGTCGACGAGATCGACGCGGTCGGCCGCCAGCGCGGCGCGGGCCTCGGCGGCGGACACGACGAGCGCGAGCAGACCCTGAACCAGCTCCTCGTCGAGATGGACGGGTTCGACGCCCGCGGCGGCATCATCCTCATCGCGGCCACCAACCGGCCGGACATCCTCGACCCGGCGCTGCTGCGCCCGGGGCGCTTCGACCGGCAGATCCCGGTCGGCGCGCCGGACCTCGCGGGCCGCAAGGCGATCCTGTCCGTGCACTCGAAGGGCAAGCCCTTCGCCAACGACGTGGACTTCGACTCGCTGGCCAAGCGCACCGTCGGGATGTCGGGTGCGGACCTGGCGAACGTGATCAACGAGGCCGCGCTGCTCACCGCGCGCGAGAACGGCTCGCTGATCGACGGGGCCGCGCTCGAGGAGTCCGTCGACCGCGTCGTCGGTGGTCCGCGGCGCAAGGGAAAGATCATCTCCGAGCAGGAGAAGAAGATCACCGCCTACCACGAGGGCGGGCACGCGCTGGCCGCGTGGGCGATGCCGGACCTCGAGCCGGTCTACAAGCTCACGATCCTGCCGCGCGGCCGCACCGGTGGGCACGCGCTCGTCGTCCCCGAGGACGACAAGGGCCTGATGACGCGCTCCGAGATGATCGCCCGGCTGGTCTTCGCGATGGGCGGGCGCTCGGCCGAGGAGCTCGTGTTCCACGAGCCGACCACCGGCGCGTCGTCGGACATCGACCAGGCCACCAAGATCGCCCGCGCGATGGTGACCGAGTACGGCATGAGCGCCCGGCTCGGCGCGGTCCGCTACGGCCGCGAGCAGGGCGACCCGTTCCTCGGCCGCTCGATGGGCAACCAGGCGGACTACTCGCTCGAGGTCGCCCACGAGATCGACGAGGAGGTGCGCAAGCTCATCGAGGCCGCGCACACCGAGGCGTGGGAGATCCTCAACACCTACCGGGACGTCCTGGACAACCTGGTCGTCGAGCTCCTGGACAAGGAGACGCTGACGCGCCGGGACCTGGAGCGGATCTTCGGCGACGTCGAGAAGCGGCCGCGGATCACCGCGTTCAACGACTTCGGCGAGCGCACCCCGTCGGACAAGCCGCCGATCAAGACGCGCGCCGAGCTGGCCCGCGAGCGCGGCGAGATCTGGCCCCCGGAGACCGAGCGCGAGCCCGCTCCCGTCGGTTCGTACCCGGGCGGCGGTCACACCGTCCCGTCGCCGGGTCCGAACGGCGGCCCGGGCCCGCTGCCCAGCCCTGGCCCCAACGGCGGCGGCTATCCGGGCGGGTTCCCGGCCGAACCGGCGCACGGGGCGCCGCAGGGCAACGGCGGGCACGCCCAGGGCAACGGCGCGGTCCACGGGGCCGGCAACGGCCACGGCCACGTCCCGCAGGTGGCCGGCGGCAACCAGGACCGACAGCCGCCCTACGCGGTCGCGCCGAACTACGGCGCCCCGCCGGACTGGCGCCCCGCGACCACCCCGGCCGGGCAGACCTGGCCGCCGCCGAACTGGGCCCCCCACCAGGGTGACCGGACGGCGCAGGGCCAGGCGCCGGGTTACGGTCGTGAGCAGGGGCAGGGTCAGCAGGCCTCCCCGGAGCAGCCGACGCAGCAGTTCGGGCAGGAGCCGCCCGCGCAGCGTCCGGCCGCGGAGGGTCCGGACGCGCCGGGCCCACAGGGCCCCGACGCAGGGAGCAGGAACTGAGCACCGGAACCACCGACGGCGAGGCGCCGGCCTACACGGCGGCGGAGCGGCGGGCCGCGGCGGGCGTCGACCACGCACGCGCCGAGGCCGCGATCCGCGAGCTGCTGATCGCGCTCGGGGAGGACCCCGACCGCGAGGGCCTGCGGGACACCCCCGGCCGCGTCGCGCGCGCCTACGAGGAGATCTTCGCCGGGCTGTACGTCGACCCGGCGACGGTCCTGGAGCGGACGTTCGACGAGGGCCACGGCGAGCTCGTCCTCGTCAAGGACATCCCGCTGTACAGCACCTGCGAGCACCACCTCGTGCCCTTCCACGGGGTGGCGCACGTCGGGTACATCCCGTCGGTCGAGGGCCGGGTCACGGGGCTGTCGAAGATCGCCCGCGTGGTCGACCTCTACGCGAAGCGGCCGCAGGTCCAGGAGCGGCTGACCGGGCAGGTCGCCGACGCGCTGGTCCGCAAGCTGGACCCGCGCGGCGTGATCGTGGTGATCGACGCCGAGCACCTGTGCATGGCGATGCGCGGCATCCGCAAGCCGGGCTCGCGCACGACCACCTCCGCCGTCCGAGGGCTCTTCCAGACCTCCCCGTCCTCGCGCGCGGAGGCGCTGTCGCTGATCCGGGGCACGTGATGGCCGGCGGGCTGGCGGGGCACGTCCCGCATCCCGGCCGCTGCGTCGTGATGGGCATCCTCAACGTCACCCCGGACTCGTTCTCCGACGGCGGGCGCTACCTCGACCGGGAGCACGCCGTCGCCCACGGGGTCGCCATGCGCGACGCCGGGGCCGACCTCGTCGACGTCGGCGGGGAGTCCACCCGGCCCGGCGCGGGCCGGGTCGACGCCCCGACCGAGCGGGACCGGGTGGTCCCGGTCATCCGCGACCTGGTCGCCGAGGGCGTCCGGGTCAGCGTCGACACCACCCGCGCGTCCGTGGCCGAGGCCGCGGTCGAGGCCGGTGCGGTCGTGGTCAACGACGTGTCCGGCGGACTGGCCGATCCGCGGATGGCCGCCGCGGTCGCGTCGCTGCGCGTGCCGTGGATCCTCATGCACTGGCGCGGGCACAGCGACCGGATGCAGGAGCTGGCGTCCTACGAGGACGTGATCGGCGAGGTGCGCCAGGAGCTCGTGGCCCGGGCGGACGCGGCGGTCATGGCCGGAGTGGACCCGGACCGGCTGATCCTCGACCCCGGGCTGGGCTTCGCGAAGACGGCCGCGCACAACTGGGCACTGCTGCGCCGGCTGGACGTGCTGGTCGCGCTGGGCTTCCCGGTGCTGGTCGGGGCTTCGCGCAAGCGGTTCCTCGGGCAGCTGCTGGCCGACGCCGAGGGCAAGCTGCGCCCGCCCGCCGGCCGGGACGGCGCCACTGCCGCGATCAGTGCGCTCGCCGCGCACGTGGGGGCGTGGGGCGTCCGGGTGCACGACGTGGAGTCCACGATGGACGCCGTGGCCGTCAGCACGGCGTACCGGCTGGGCGCCTCGCGCGCCCGCACCGGGCCGTGGCTGGGGGAGCCGCCGGCATGAGCGGGCCGGCCACGGATCGCATCGAGCTGCGCGGGCTGCGCGTGCGCGGGCACCACGGGGTGTTCGACCACGAGAAGCGGGACGGGCAGGACTTCGTCGTCGACGTCGTGCTGTGGCTGGACCTGCGGGAGGCCGCCGCGACGGACGACCTCACGAAGACGGTGCACTACGGCGAGCTGGCCGAGCGGGCCGCGGCGATCGTCGCGGGCGAGCCGCGGGACCTCATCGAGACGGTGTCCGCGGAGATCGCCGACGCGGTCATGGAGGATGACCGCGTGCAGGCCGTCGAGGTCACCCTGCACAAGCCGAACGCCCCCATCCCGCTGGACTTCGCCGACGTCGCGGTGGTCGCCCGCCGCTCCCGGCAGGACGACGAGCGGGGTCGGGTGATCCCGGCGTGAGTCCCGTGGCGGCGATCGGCGAACGGCGCTTTCGCTCATACCTGGTGAGCGACGGGGCCGCTCGCTCCGGCGTGGGGGCGTCGTGAGCCGCGCGGTGCTGTCGCTGGGGTCCAACCTCGGCGACCGGTTCGCCTATCTGCGCGGGGCCGTCGCCGGGTTCGGCGCGGCGGTGGTGGCCGCGTCGCCGGTCTACGAGACGGCGCCGTGGGGCGGCGTCGAGCAGCCGGACTACCTCAACGCGGTCCTGATCGTCGCGGACCCGGCCGTGGACCACTGGGGCTGGCTGCGCCGCGGGCAGGAGCTGGAGAAGGCCGCCGAGCGGGTCCGCGAGGTCCGGTGGGGCCCGCGCACGCTCGACGTCGACGTCGTCACCGTCGACGGGGTGACCAGCGACGATCCCGAGCTGCTGCTCCCGCACCCGGGCACGCCGGAGCGCGCGACGGTGCTGATCCCGTGGCTCGACGTCGAGCCCGAGGCCGTGCTGCCGGGGCACGGGCGCGTCGCCGACCTGCTCGCCGCGCTGCCCGCGGGCGAGGCGGACACGGTGCGGCCGCGGCCGGACCTGGTCCTGCGGTGAAGCCGCTCCGGCATCGCGACCTGCTCGTCGCCTTCCTGGGCGCCGGGATCGTGGCGCACCTTGTCGTCAGCCTGACCTACGGCACGCTGCCGTCCTTCCCCGCGCCCGCCGGGGTCACGCTCGGTGTGCTCGGGCTCGCCGAGGCCGCCGCCGGGTGGATCCTCAAGGGTCGCGTGGAGCGCCGGTCGGGCAGCAAGCCCGTCGAGCCGCTGGTGGCGGCCCGGGCCGTGCTGGTGGCGCAGGCGTCGGCCGTCGGGGGCGCGCTCGTCGGCGGGCTGTGGGCCGGGCTCCTGGCCTACGTGCTGCCGCGGGCCTCCACGGTCACGGCGGCGTCGTCGGACACCACGGCGGCGGTCGTCGGGCTGCTGTGCGCGCTCGTGCTGGTCGGCGGGGCGCTCTGGCTGGAACGGTGCTGCCGCACGCCGGACGACCCGGACGAGCAACGTCGCGACGGCGGTTCCGGGGACGGGGCGGCCACCCGGTAGGGCGCCGGTGACGGCCGGTGGATGTCGGTGGCGGAAAGTAGGCTCGCCGCCATGGCCTTCCCCGTGCCGACCGGACACCCGCCCGCGGAGCCGACCACGCGGCACACCCACGCCGCGCGGCGCAAGGGCGTGCTGCTGCCGGTCGTCGGCCTGGTGGCGCTGGGCGTCTGCGGGCTCGTGGTGCTGGGCCTGGTCGGCAACTCGGTCGGTCCGGGCGGGGTGCTGGTCGGGGCGCTGTGCGCGCTGCTGCCGGTCGGCCCCGTCGTCGCGACGTTCCTGTGGATCGACCGCTGGGAGCCCGAGCCGCCGCGGATGCTGCTGATCGCGTTCCTCTGGGGAGCGTGCTTCGCGGCTCTGTCCGCGCTGATCATCAACTCCAGCGCGGCCCTGGCGGTCGACGCCCTGCTCGGCCGCGGCAGCGGGGATGTGCTGGGTTCGGTCGTGATCGCCCCGTTCGTCGAGGAGGCGCTCAAGGGGCTCTTCCTGGTCGGGCTGCTGATCTGGCGGCGCCGGGAGTTCGACGGCATCGTCGACGGGATCGTCTACGCGGGCCTGGTCGCCGCGGGCTTCGCCTTCACCGAGAACATCCTCTACATCGGCCGGGCCTTCGCGGAGGACGCGATGGCCGGGCAGAGCGGCGGGGTGCTCGCCGTGCTGCTGCTGCGCGGGGTGTTCTCGCCCTTCGCGCACCCGCTGTTCACCTCGATGATCGGGATCGGGGCGGGCATCGCCGCGGCCAGCCGCAGCACGGCGGTGCGGGTGCTCGCGGTGCTCGCCGGCTACCTCGTCGCGGTGCTGCTGCACGCGATGTGGAACGGCGCCGCGTCGGTCCTGGGTGGGACCGGGTTCGTGCAGGTCTACGTCGTGATCATGGTGCCGCTGTTCATCGGGCTGGCGGTCGTGGTGATCTGGCAGCGGCGGCGCGAGGCGAGGACGGTCGCGGAGCAGCTGCCGTCGTTCGCGCAGGCGGGCTGGATCGCCTGGAGCGAGGTGCCGCTGCTCGGCAACCTGGCGCAGCGGCGGGGCTGGCGCCGGGCCGTCAAGCAGCGGTCGGGGCCGCACGCCGCCCGCGCGGTCGCCGACTACCAGGCCGCGGTCACCGAGCTCGCCTTCCTGCGCTCGCGCATCGCCCGCGGCGCGGTCCGGGACAGCGCCGAGGAGCTGGAGCACGAGCGGCTGCGCGCCCTCGCCAAGGCCCGCGCCCGGGCCCTCGGCATGCCGGACGCGCTGACCGCCGCCTGGGGCAACCAGCACCCGCCGGGCTGGACCCCGCCGCCCGCCCCCGCTCCCGGCTGGGCCCCGGTCCCGCAGGGGTACGGCCCGGGCCACGCGACCCCCGGCTACGGCCCGCCGTCGCAGGGCTACGCCACCCCGGGCTACGGCCCGCCGTCGCAGGGCTACGCCACCCCGGGCTACGGCCCGCCGTCGCAGGGCTACGAGCCGCCCGGCCAGGGCCAGGGTCCCCCACCGACCTACGGCGCTCCCGGCCTGCCCCCGCGCGGCCAGCAGCCGCCCCCCGGCCCCCCGCCGGGCTGGGGCCCGCCGCCCCGGCGCTGACGAGCGCAGGCTCCTCTCTCGCCGACTCGGCGGTCGGAGCGGTAGGCGCGGTCGGAGCCGCGGTCCGGCGTCGAGGACGTGCCACCGACGCACACCCGTTCCTGCCGGATCGCACACCCGGCAGGTCGGTCGCACACCCGGTCGACCGGGTGTGGGAGGGGCTTTTCGGGTGTGCCGGCCTCCGGCGCGGGTCGCAGGATCGCCGCGCTGCTTCTCCGCCCCTTCCCGGCCTTCGATCACCACCGCATGACGCCGCCGTGACCGGTGTGTGAGCCGCCCGGCCGGTGAAGCCCGTCACGCGCTCTCCCCCGGACGGTCCACACCCGCCTACCCTCGTGCCCGTCGTCGCCGATCGATGTCGACCACAACGTCCGGTACCCCTGGTGGACTGGAACGGAGCAGGAGCGCGTGATGAGTGCTGGCCGGCCCGCCCGGCTGGCCGTCGGAGTGGTCTCCGCCGGCCGTGTCGGGGCCGTTCTGGGTGCCGCGTGGGACGCGGTGGGACACCGGGTCGTGGCGACCTCGGGGGTCTCCCGGGCGTCCGTGCACCGCGCCGAGACCCTCCTGCCCGACGCCCCGCTGCTCGCTCCGGACGAGGTGATCCGCGCGGCGGACCTCGCCCTCCTCGCCGTCCCGGACGACGTCCTGCCCGGCCTGGTCCGCGGCCTCGCCGCCGCCGGCGCCTTCCGTCCCGGCCAGATCGTGGTCCACACCGCCGGAGCGCACGGCGTCGACGTGCTGGACCCGGCCGTCGAGCACGGGATCCTGCCGCTCGCCCTGCACCCGGTCATGACCTTCACCGGCCGGCCCGAGGACGTCCAGCGCCTCACCGGCTGCTGCGTCGCGGTGACCGCGCGGGCGGACGACGAGGCCGCCTGGAACGTGGGCGAGGCGCTGGTCCTGGAGCTCGGCGCCGAGCCGGTCCGGGTCCCCGAGCAGGTCCGGCCGCTGTACCACGCCGCCCTCGCCCACGGCGCGAACCACCTGGTCACGCTCGTGCGGGACTGCGCCGACCTGCTCGACAAGGCCGGGATCAGACCTGCCGAGCGACTGATCGGCCCCCTCCTCTCGGCCGCGCTGGACAACGCGCTGCGCCACGGCGACCGCGCGTTGACCGGACCGGTCGCCCGCGGCGACGTCGGCACCGTCCGCACCCACCTCCGCGAGCTCGACCGCGTCGATCCCGAGCTCGCCGACACCTACCGCACCCTCGCCCGTCGCACCGCGCACCGCGCGGCGGAGGGCGGGTTGCTGCCCGACCACGCGGCCGACGAGGTCCGCGCCGCCCTCGACGACTCTGAGGAGCACCGGTGACCGCACCCGCCCGCACCCGCAACGGCTACGCCCGCGGCCGGCTGACCGTGCACGACGACCCGGGCAAGCTGACCCCCGTCACCCGCGCGCTGCGGGCGGCCGGGCGCAAGGTCGTGCTCGTGCCGACGATGGGCGCGCTGCACGAGGGCCACCGCGAGCTGATCCGGCACGCCCGGGCGGTGCCCGGCAACGTGGTCCCGGTCGTCAGCATCTTCGTGAACCCGCTGCAGTTCGGGCCGAACGAGGACCTGGAGCGCTACCCGCGGCCCCTCGAGCGGGACCTCGACGCGTGCCGCGAGGAGGGCGTCGAGCTCGTCTTCACGCCGTCGGTCGACCACATGTACCCGCCGGGTTCGGACACCCGGATCGTCGCCGGGGCGCTCGGCTCCGACCTCGAGGGCGGGCCGCGGCAGGGGCACTTCGACGGGGTGCTGACGGTGGTCGCGAAGCTCTTCCACATCGTCGGGCCGGACGTCGCACTGTTCGGCGAGAAGGACTACCAGCAGCTCACGCTGGTCAAGAAGATGGTGCGGGACCTGGACTTCCCGTTGTCCGTGGTGGGTGTGCCGACGGTCCGCGAGCCGGACGGGCTGGCCCTGTCCTCGCGCAACGTCTACCTCTCCGCCGACGAGCGCACCCGCGCCGTCATGCTGTCCCGCGCGCTGCGCGAGGGCGCCGCCGTCTCGGCCCACGGGCCCGCGGCGGTCCTCGAGCGGGCCCGCGCGGTCCTCGACTCCGAATCGGCGCTGCAGGTCGAGTACCTGGAGCTGCGCGACGCCGACACCCTCGGCGAGCCGGTCGACGGCGGCCGCGCCCGGCTGCTCGTCGCCGCCCGGATCGGCACCACCCGCCTGATCGACAACGTCGCCGTTCAACTCTGAGGAGCTCCCCGTGCTGCGCACCATGATGACCTCGAAGATCCACCGCGCCACGGTGACCCAGGCCGACCTGCACTACGTCGGCTCGGTGACCGTCGACCGCGACCTCATGGAGGCCGCTGACCTGCTGGAGGGCGAGCAGGTCGCGATCGTCGACATCACCAACGGCGCCCGGCTCGAGACCTACGTGATCCCCGGGGAGCGGGGCAGCGGCGTCATCGGCATCAACGGCGCCGCCGCGCACCTCGTGCACCCCGGCGACCTCGTCATCCTGATCGCCTACGGCCAGCTCGACGAGGCCGAGCTGCTCACCTACTCGCCGCGCGTGGTGTTCGTCGACGAGCACAACCGGATCGTCGAGCAGGGCTCGGACCCGGCGCACGCCCCCGAGGGCTCAGGGCTGCTGTCCGGCTCCCGCTGATGCTGCTCTGCGTCGACATCGGCAACACCCAGATCGCGCTGGGTGTGTACGAGGGCGAGCTCCTCGTCCGGGACTGGCGGATGCGGACCGACCCGCGGATCACGGCCGACGAGCTGGAGGTCGCGGTCGGCGCGATGCTCGGCGAGTACGCCCCGCGGGTCGACGGCGTGGCCGCGCTGTCCACCGTCCCGTCGCTGCTGCGCGAGCTGCGGCTGATGCTGGAGCGGCGGGCGGTGCGGATGCCGACCGTCGTCGTCGGCCCGGGGGTACGGACGGGCGTGCCGCTGCTGGTCGACAACCCGCGCGAGGTCGGCGCGGACCGGGTGGTGAACACGCTCGCCGCGCACCACCGGCACGCGACCGCGTGCATCGTCGTCGACTTCGGGACATCGACGAACATCGACGTCGTGTCGGCCAAGGGCGAGTTCCTCGGCGGCGCGCTCGCCCCCGGCATCGAGATCTCGATGGACGCGCTCGCCCACCGTGCCGCCGCGCTGCGCACCGTGGAGTTCGTGCCGCCCCGCTCGGTCATCGGCAAGAACACCGTGGAGTGCCTGCAGTCCGGCGTGCTCTACGGCTTCGCCGGCCAGGTCGACGGCCTGGTGCGCCGGATCATCAGTGAGCTCGGCCCGGGTGCGGGCCCGGTGACGGTGCTCGGCACCGGCGGCCTCGCGCCGCTGATGAAGGGCATCTCGGACACCATCACCGAGTACGCCCCGGACCTCACCCTGGAGGGCCTGCGCCTCACGTACGAGCGCAACGTCCGCACGGGTGCGGCCCCCGGCGGCGTGCAGGAGCCGCGGGCGGACACCGCGCGGACGGCGCGCGGTACCGCCGTCTAGCCTTACCCGGCGTGACCGACGAGCCGCGCACCCCCGCCGACGACCTGCCCGAGCAGATGCAGGTGCGCGCGAAGAAGCGCGCGGAGATGCTGGAGGCGGGCGTCGACCCGTACCCCGTCCTCGTGCCGCGCACCCACACGCTGCGCGCCGTCCGCGAAGCGCACCCCGACCTGCCGGCGGACAGCGGGACCGGCGAGGTCGTGACCGTCGTCGGGCGCATCATGTTCCTCCGCAACACCGGCAAGCTCTGCTTCGCCCAGCTCACCGAGGGCGACGGCACGGAGCTGCAGGCCATGCTGAGCCTCGCGAAGGTGGGGGCGGACGAGCTGGCTCGCTGGAAGGCCCAGGTCGACCTGGGCGACCACGTGGCCGTCACGGGTGAGGTCATCACCTCCCGTCGCGGCGAGCTGTCGGTCATGGCGGACTCGTGGGCGATGGTCGCCAAGTCGATCCGCCCGCTGCCCAACGCGCACAGCGACCTGTCCGAGGAGACCCGCGTCCGGCAGCGCTACGTCGACCTGATCATGCGCCCGCAGGCGCGCGAGATGGTCCGGGCGCGCTCCACGGTGCTGCGCACGCTGCGCCGGGAGTTCGAGGCCCGGGACTTCGTCGAGGTCGAGACGCCGATGCTGCAGCTGCTGCACGGCGGGGCCGCGGCGCGCCCGTTCGTCACGCACGCGAACGCCATCGACACGGATCTGTATCTGCGGATCGCCCCCGAGCTGTTCCTCAAGCGGGCGGTCGTCGGCGGGATCGAGCGCGTTTTCGAGCTCAACCGCGTCTTCCGCAACGAGGGCATCGACTCGACCCATTCGCCCGAGTTCGCGATGCTCGAGGCCTACCAGGCCTATGCCACGTACGACGACATGGCCGTTCTGACCCGCGAACTGATCCAGCAATGTGTACGCGCCGTGTTCGGTTCCACCGTCGTGCGTCACGCGGACGGGTCCGAACACGATCTGGGCGGCGAGTGGCGCTCGGTCACGCTGCACGATTCGGTCGCCACGGCCGTCGGTGAATCCGTGACGCCGGACACGTCGGCCGAGGAACTGCGGAAGATCGCGGCGACCCACGACGTGGCGCTGCAGGATTCGTGGGGCGCCGGCGAAATCGTGCTGGAGCTGTTCGAGAAGCTCGTCGAGCACACGCTGCAGGAACCGACCTTCGTCCGCGACTACCCGGTCGAGGTCCGCCCGCTGACCCGTCAGCACCGCGACGACCCGCGGCTCGCCGAGTCCTGGGACCTCATCGTGTTCGGGCACGAGCTGGCCACGGCCTACTCGGAGCTGGTCGACCCCGTCGAGCAGCGTGCGCGGCTGCACGCCCAGTCCCTGCTGGCGGCCAAGGGCGACCCCGAGGCGATGCAGCTCGACGAGGACTTCCTGAGGGCCATGGAGTACGGAATGCCGCCGACCGGCGGCATGGGAATGGGCATCGACCGCCTCCTCATGACGCTGACCGGCGTCGGAATCCGGGAGACGATCCTCTTCCCGCTGGTCCGCCGCGAGCTATAACGCGTGCCAGATTCTCGCGAGTTCGACCCCTGCTCGACACGCCTTCGGTAATCGAGTTATATTTCCCCGGCGGCGCGGCCGTGCATTCAGCAGGAACTATTCGAACCAGGAGGCTGCGGCGGTGGCGCAGATCCGCGAGATCAAGCTGATCGACGACCTCGACGGCGAGAACGCCGACGAGACCGTCGAGTTCGGCATCGACGGGAAGAGCTACGAGATCGACCTGTCGACGGCGAACGCGAGCAAGTTGCGGGACGCACTGGCGTCCTACGTGGGTGCGGCCCGGCGGGCCTCCGGGCGGCGCCGCGGCGGTGGCGGATCGTCGCCCGGCGGCACGAACCGGCGGCCGTCGATCGACCGCGAGCAGAACCAGGCCATCCGTGACTGGGCCCGCAAGCGCGGGATGAAGGTCTCCGACCGCGGCCGGATCCCGGCCGAGGTCCTGGAGGCCTACCACCAGGAGAACTGAGAACCCGTCGGCCCCGAAGCCGAGGCCCCTTCGGACGAGGGGGCGGACCGCCGATTCCCTTCGGAGCGGCGCACGTCGGAGGGCCGGCCGGGCGCGTCCCGGCCGGCCCTTCTGCTGGACGGAAGCAAGGGTTGCCTCACCTAGCCCCGGGCGTAGCGTGGGGCGAAAGACCCGCCGCTCCCGGAGGTACACCCGTGGCACGCCGCATGACCACCCTCGAGGTCGCCCGCACCGAGCGGATCGGCCCGCACATGGTGCGCGTCGTCGCCGCCGGGCCCGACCTCGCGTCGTTCCCCGACACCGAGTTCACCGACCGCTATGTGAAGATCCTGTTTCCGGTGCCGGGCGTCGACTACGCCGAGCCGCTCGACATGGAGGCCGTCCGGCGGGACCACCCGCGCGAGGAATGGCCGCGGGTGCGGACCTACACGGTGCGCGCGTTCGACCCCGCCGCGGGCGAGCTGACCATCGACTTCGTGCACCACGGCGACAGCGGCCTCGCCGGCCCGTGGGCCGCCTCGGCGCGCCCCGGCGACGTGCTGCGGCTGCTCGGCCCGGGCGGCGCCTACGCGCCCGACCCGGAGGCGGACTGGCACCTGCTCGTCGGCGACGAGGCGGCACTGCCCGCGATCGGCGCCGCGCTGGAGCGGATCCGGGCCGGCGTCCCGGTCCACGCGATCGTCCAGGTCGACGACGAGGCCGACCGCCAGGACCTCGTCTGCGCCGGTGACCTGCGGCTGCGCTGGTTGCACCGCGCCGGCGCCCCCGACGGTGGGGCAGGTGCCCTGCTGGACGCCGTCCGGGGTCTGGAGTTCCCGGCCGGCCGGGTGCACGCGTTCGTCCACGGCGAGGCGGCCGAGGTCCGCGAGGTCCGGCGGCACCTGCTGCGCGAGCGCGGCGTCGACCGGGACGCGCTGTCCGTCTCCGGCTACTGGCGGCGCGGCCGGGACGAGGAGGGCTTCCGCGTCTACAAGCAGGAGCAGGCGCGGCTGGAGGAGGCCGAGCAGGCCGGCTCGCCCGCCCCGGTCTGACGATCTTCGCAGGTCGGCGCCGCGCCTGACCGTTCGCGCAGGGCTGAACGCCCGTCGACGGGGAATGGACGCCGAGGTCACACCGTTGTGCCGGTGTCGGTGCGTACCGTGCGCGTTACGTGGGGCCGCGGCGGAGGCGCCGATCGGTCGGCGACCGATACAGTGGTATGGGGCGTCCGCGGCGCAGTGTCACAGGGATGCTGGACGCGTCGCACGTGTGGGCGCAGCAGGCAAGGAGTGCGAATGTTCGAAAGGTTCACCGACCGAGCAAGGCGTGTTGTCGTCCTGGCGCAGGAAGAGGCCAGGATGCTCAACCACAACTACATCGGCACCGAGCACATCCTCCTTGGCCTGATCCACGAGGGCGAGGGTGTGGCCGCGAAGGCGCTCGAGTCGCTCGGGATCGCCCTGGAGGGCGTCCGGCAGCAGGTCGAGGAGATCATCGGCCAGGGCCAGCAGGCGCCGTCGGGACACATCCCGTTCACGCCTCGGGCGAAGAAGGTGCTGGAGCTGTCGCTGCGCGAGGCGCTGCAGCTCGGGCACAACTACATCGGCACCGAGCACATCCTGCTCGGCCTGATCCGCGAGGGCGAGGGCGTCGCGGCGCAGGTCCTGGTCAAGCTGGGAGCCGACCTCAACCGCGTCCGCCAGCAGGTCCTCCAGCTGCTGTCCGGCTACCAGGGCAAGGAGCCCGCCGAGGCCTCCACCGGCCGCGGCGAGGGCACCCCGTCGTCCTCCCTCGTGCTCGACCAGTTCGGTCGCAACCTCACCCAGCAGGCCCGTGAGGGCAAGCTGGACCCGGTCATCGGCCGGGAGAAGGAGATCGAGCGGGTCATGCAGGTCCTCTCCCGGAGGACCAAGAACAACCCCGTCCTCATCGGCGAGCCCGGCGTCGGCAAGACGGCCGTCGTCGAGGGGCTGGCCCAGGGCATCGTCAAGGGCGAGGTCCCGGAGACGCTGAAGGACAAGCAGCTCTACACGCTCGACCTGGGCTCCCTGGTCGCCGGCTCCCGCTACCGCGGTGACTTCGAGGAGCGCCTCAAGAAGGTGCTCAAGGAGATCCGCACGCGCGGCGACATCATCCTGTTCATCGACGAGATCCACACCCTCGTGGGTGCGGGTGCCGCCGAGGGCGCGATCGACGCCGCGAGCATCCTCAAGCCGATGCTGGCCCGTGGCGAGCTGCAGACCATCGGCGCCACCACGCTCGACGAGTACCGCAAGTACGTCGAGAAGGACCCGGCCCTGGAGCGCCGCTTCCAGCCGATCCAGGTGGGCGAGCCGAGCGTCACGCACACCATCGAGATCCTCAAGGGCCTCCGCGACCGCTACGAGGCGCACCACCGGGTCACCATCACCGACCCGGCGCTCGTCGCCGCGGCCACGCTGGCCGACCGCTACATCTCCGACCGCTACCTGCCGGACAAGGCGATCGACCTGATCGACGAGGCCGGCGCCCGGATGCGCATTCGCCGGATGACCGCGCCGCCGGACCTGCGGGAGTTCGACGAGAAGATCGCGAACGTCCGCCGGGACAAGGAGTCCGCGATCGACGCGCAGGACTTCGAGCGCGCCGCACACCTGCGGGACTCGGAGAAGCAGCTGCTCGGGCAGAAGTCGGAGCGCGAGAAGCAGTGGAAGTCCGGTGACCTGGACGTCGTGGCCGAGGTCGACGACGAGCAGATCGCCGAGGTCCTCGCCAACTGGACCGGCATCCCCGTCTTCAAGCTGACCGAGGAGGAGACCTCCCGGCTGCTCAAGATGGAGGACGAGCTGCACAAGCGGATCATCGGCCAGGAGGAGGCGGTCAAGTCCGTCGCCCAGGCGATCCGCCGCACCCGGGCCGGCCTGAAGGACCCGAAGCGCCCGTCCGGCTCGTTCATCTTCGCCGGCCCGTCCGGTGTCGGTAAGACCGAGCTGTCCAAGGCACTGGCGAACTTCCTCTTCGGCGAGGACGACGCGCTCATCCAGATCGACATGGGCGAGTTCCACGACCGCTACACCGCCTCGCGGCTCTTCGGTGCACCTCCCGGGTACGTGGGCTACGAGGAGGGCGGCCAGCTCACCGAGAAGGTGCGCCGCAAGCCGTTCTCGGTCGTGCTGTTCGACGAGATCGAGAAGGCCCACCAGGAGATCTACAACACGCTCCTGCAGGTCCTCGAGGACGGCCGCCTCACGGACGGTCAGGGTCGCACCGTCGACTTCAAGAACACGGTGCTGATCTTCACCTCGAACCTGGGCACCCAGGACATCTCGAAGGCCGTCGGGCTCGGCTTCGCGCAGAGCAACGACGAGCAGTCGAACTACGAACGCATGAAGACGAAGGTCAACGACGAGCTGAAGAAGCACTTCCGCCCGGAGTTCCTGAACCGCATCGACGACATCATCGTCTTCCACCAGCTCACGAAGCCGCAGATCATCTCCATGGTCGACCTGATGATCACGCGGGTGGAGAAGGCCCTGGCCAACAAGGACATGGCGATCGAGCTCACCGACGCCGCCAAGGGCCTGCTGGCCCGTCGCGGGTTCGACCCGGTGCTGGGCGCCCGGCCGCTGCGCCGGACCATCCAGCGGGAGATCGAGGACCAGCTGTCCGAGAAGATCCTGTTCGGCGAGGTCGAGCCGGGGCAGATCGTGATCGTCGACGTCGAGGGCATCGACGAGAGCGTGCCCGAGGGCAACCCGGCGCACGACGACAAGGCGACGTTCACCTTCCGCGGTGAGCCCCGCCCGGCCGCGGGCGTCCCGGACGCCCCGCCGGTCGACATCGCCGCCGGTGGCGGCGAGGAGTAGGACCAGGCAGCACGACGGCGGCCCGCCTTCCCCGGGGAGGCGGGCCGCCGCCGTTCTCACGTCCGACCCCGCGAGTCGGCAGTTTCGACCCCGCGAGTCGGGAGTTCTGGCACCGCGAGTCGGCAGTTCCGGCACCGCGAGTCGGGAGTTCTGGCACCGCGAGTCGGCAGTTCCGGACATCGGCCCACCGGCACGTCCGGCCCGCCGTCGCTACCGTGGCGGCCATGAGCTCGGTCCGCGCCGTCCCGGAGACCGAGCTCATGTCGGGCGAGCTGCTCTCCGCCGACGATGCCTGGCACACCGTCCGCCGCTACGGCCTGCGCCACCTCCTCGTGACGGGCGTCGTGCGCTTCCGCTACGGCGACGGCTTCTCCCACGCCCGCGCCTTCGCGCTCCAGCTCGCGCTGGCGGCGGTGCCACTCGTGATCGCCGGGGCGGGGCTGGCGACCGCGCTCGGAGCGGAGTCCTTCTCGGAGGTGGTGGCCCGGACGGTCGTCGCGATCTCGCCCGGCACCAGCGACCAGCTCGTCGGGCAGGCCGTCGAAGGTGAGGTGGAGGGCGAGGAGCGCGGCGAGGTCGTCGTCGCGCTGGCGCTGGTCACGGCCTTCCTCGCCGCGACCTCGGCGTTCGCGCAGCTCGAGCGCGGCGCCAACCGGATCTACGGCACCGAGCGGGACAGGCCGGCGCTCCGCAAGTACGGCCGCGCCGCCCTGCTGACCGCGACGGCGGGCGTGGCGATGGCGGTCGGTCTCCTGCTCATCGTCGCGGGCGAGCCCTTCGGCGAGGCGATGGAGCAGGTCTACCGGTGGGGCGACGTCGCCGAGGAGATCTGGGACGTCCTGCGCTGGCCCGCAGGCCTCGCGGCCCTGATCGTGGCGGTGACCGCGCTGCTGCGCTTCGCCCCGCGCCGTCGTCAGCCGGGCCTGAGCTGGCTCGTCGTCGGCGGCACGGTCACCGTCCTCGCCTGGCTCGCGGGCTCGGCGCTGCTGGCCGGGTACGTGGTGCTCGGTGCGAACTTCGACGAGACCTACGGCCCGCTGACGGCGATCATGGCGTTGTTGCTCTGGGCGAACGTCAGCGGCATCGCCCTGCTGGCCGGCTTCGCGCTCGCCGCGCAGCTCGAGGCCGTGCGCGCGGGGCAGGGCGATCCTCGCCTGCCCGACACCGACGACGACGGCATCCCCGACCACCTCGACGAGGCCCCGGACTCCCCGGCCCGCTGAGTCGGCGTCGCGCCGGACACCGCCCGGGCGGTCACCCGACTTCGCCGACTCGATGGCCGAAACTGCCGACTCGCGCTACCGGAACTGCCGACTCGCGGTGCCAGAACTCCCGACTCGCGCTACCGAATCTGCCGACTCGCGCTACCGGAACTGCCGACTCGCGCTACCGGAACTGCCGGCTCGCGGGAGGGCAGAGCGCGACTCGCGGGGGCCCGGGGCCCGACTCGCGTCAGGGGCGGCGTTGGGGCGGGGGCCACTCCTGCGCCTGGGTACGCGGTTGGGGGCGGCGGCGGCCCGGAAGCGGCTCCTGCGGGGCCGCAGGCCGCTTCTGAGGGCCTGCAGACCGTCCCTGCCGGTCTGCGGGCCAGTCGCGGGGACGGGGGCCGGGAACGGTCCCCACGCGCGGC
>NZ_JBEZDN010000150.1:0-18637 GCF_040648315.1 Pseudonocardia sp. NPDC049154 | reverse complement strand
GGAAATGCTGGCAGACCAACACCCCCTACGACCCCGCCAGACACCGCGCCGCCCAAGCCCATCAACACCGAGCGGCTTGACACAGGGCTACTCAGGGGTCCGGCACCACACCTATCAGGGTGTCCAGCCCCGCGAGGACCAGGATCCGGCGCGCCGGGCTGTCCGAGGGTGTGACCACGCTCAACTCCGTGCCGCCGGCCCGCGCACGCTGCGCCAGCTCCGACAGCAGCGCGATCCCCGAGCTGGAGACGTACGAGTCGGCGGCCAGGGTGAGGGTGAGCGGCCTGCCGCGGTCCAGCTCGGCGAGCAGGTCCGAGCGCACCGCGGCGACGCCCGCGAGATCGAGGTCCCCCTCCACGTGCACGCGCACCGTGTGCTGGTCCGCCCAGCGCCGCAGCCGGGTGACGGCCGGGCCGCCGTCGGTCCGCGCGGACTCGGCGGGCCGGTCGGCCGCCCCGCCCGGCAGCCGCGGGACCACCTCCACGGGCAGCGCCGGCAGCCGGAACCAGACCTCGGTGCCGTCGTCGGCAGGGAGGACCTCGACGTCCTCGGCCAGCTCACGAATCAGCGCGAGGCCGCGTCCCCGGTAGCCGGGGTCGGCGGGCGGCGGCCGCCAGAGCCCGTGGTCGACGACCCGCACCGCGACCGAGCCCTCGGGCTGCAGCTCCAGGGACAGCTCGACCGCGTCGGCGGCCGGCCTGTCGCCGTTCGTGTAGGCGTGCTCGACGGCGTTGGTCACCGCCTCTCCCACGGCGAGCTGCAGGTCGGTGGTGCCGTCCTCGCCCAGCCCGCACCGGGCCGCCCACTCCGCGATCGCCCGGCGCATCGGGGCCAGGCACTCGGCGTCGGCCGGCATCGACCGGGTCAGGGGCTCGGGCACCCGCCGGGCCAGCACCACGACGGTGTCGTCCGGGGCGCCCTCCGCGTCGAGCATCCGCTCCAGCAGCACGTCGACCATGTCCGACGGCCGGTGCCCGGCCAGCGCGCCGAAGGTCTCGGCCAGCCGGTCCATGCCGTCGTCGATCACCTCGGTGCGGCGCTCGAACAGCCCGTCCGAGCAGAGCAGGATGGTCTCCCCCGGCTCGATCCGGCCGTCGGCCTCCGCGAACGGCGGTCGGCCCGTGACGCCGAGCGGGGTGCCCCGGCCGCCGTCGAGCACCCGGACCCCGTCCGGCCCGGCGACCAGCGGCGGCGGGTGCCCGGCGCACGCGTAGCGCAGCTCCCCGGACGCCGTGTCGACGACCGCGCACGCGACCGTGCTGGCCCGGGCGCCGCTGACCCGGCGGGCGAACAGGTCGAGCTGTTCGAGGGCGGTTGCCGGCGGCTGGCCGTTGACCAGGTTCGCGGCGAGCGCGCTGCGCAGCTGCCCCATCACCGCGGCGGCCGACGGCCCGCGCCCGACGACGTCCCCGACCACGAGCGCCACCCGGCCGTCGGCGAGGTCGAGCACGTCGAACCAGTCCCCGCCCGCCTCGGTGCCCTCGGTCCCCGGGTTGTACCGGGTGGCCACGGCGAGCCGCTCGAGCTGCGGCAGCTCCTGCGGCAGCAGGCTGCGCTGCAGGGTCACGGCGACCTCGTGCTCGGCCTGGTGCAGCCGCGCCCGCTGGACCGCCTGCGCGCACTGGCTGGCCAGGGTGAGCACCAGCCCGCGCTCGTCCGGCCCGAAGGCCGGGTCGCGGCCGAAGCCGAGCCCGATCACGCCGATCGCGCGGCCCGCGACCAGCAGCGGGACGGCCGTGCGCACCGGGTACGGGGTCGGCTGCCCGTTCGCCGCCCAGATCGGCTCGGCCGAGCGCACCACCTGGCCCAGCGGATGGTCGGAGGTCACCCGCAGGCCGTGCTCGACGATCCGGCCGGTGTCCTCGTCCGCCCAGCCCTCGGCGGCCAGGGTGTGCAGGATCTCCTCGTCGTCCACCAGGAGCACGACGACGGCCTCGGCGCCGATCGCCGAGCGCGCGTGGGCGAGGATCACGTCGGCCACCGACTCCAGGTCGGTGGCGCGGGAGAGCGCGGTGGCCACGGCGCCGAGCCGCTCCGCGAGCCGGCGGCCCTCGGTCTCGGCGACCAGCAGCAGCGAGCGGTCCAGCGCTTGGGCCGCCAGTTCCGCCACGGCCAGCGTCGCCTCGCGGTCGCTGTCGGTCAGCGCCCGCGGCCCGGTGAACCCGACCGCGATCATGCCCAGGTCGCGGTCCCCCGCCACGAGCGGCACCCAGAACGCCGCCTCGATCCCGAAGGTGCCCAGCCACTGCGCGGCCGGGGGGTGCTCGCCGCGCAGGCCCTCGGCGTCCTCGAACCAGAGCGCCTGCCGGGTGCGCAAGGCGGTGCGCGCCGGGTGGTCGCCGTCGAGGGAGACGGTGGCGAGCTCCGCGGGCAGCTCGCCCTGCCAGCCCTGCAACGCCAGGAGCTGCAGGTCCTCACCACGGGTCTGCCACACCCCGGCCACCGCGGACCCGAGCAGCGCCACGAGGTGGCTGGTCGCGGTCCGGGCGACCTCGGCGGGGGTTGCGGCCGCGGACATCTCGGCGGTCGCCCGGTGGAGCAGGCCCAGCCGCGTGCTGCTGGCGCGTTCCTGCTCCAGCAGCCGCGCGTTGTCCACCGCGACCGCCGCCCGCCGCGCGATCTCGCTGAACAGCACGACGTCGGACTCGTCGAGCACCGGGGAGGCGCCCGTGCGCGCGACGGCGAACATGCCGAGCATCCCGCCGCGGGCGCGGAGCGGGACGAACAACGCGGAGTGCGCACCGGACCGTCGCCACACGTCCTGGGCCTCGGGCGGGGTGTCGGCGAAGGCGGCGGCGAGCTCCTCGGGCGGCAGCAGCACCGGGTCGTCGACGTCGGCGAGCCGGTGCAGCACGGGCAGTCCGGGCAGCGTCCGCAGCTCCCGCTCCACGTCCGGGTCGGTGGCGGCGACGATCCGCAGGGCCGGACCGGCGCCGTCGTCCGTGAACACGCGCACGATGTCGCCCAGGCCCTGGTCGACCACGGTGCGGGCGAACGCCTCCAGCCGCGCGGACTGGCTGATCTCGCGGTCCAGGGCGTCGCCGACGACGGCGTAGAGCTGGTGGCGGCGCTGCTCGGTGTGCCGGGCGTCGATGTCGAGGCAACCGCCGACGTACCCGACCCGCCGCCCGGCCGGGCCGCCGTCCGTGCTGCCCACTGCGCCGACGGGGGCGCCGCGGTCGAGCACCCAGCGGAACCGGCCGTCGCCGCCCCGCAGGCGGTACTCCACCTCGAACGGCGCGCCGGTCCGGGTCGCCGCCTCGACGACCGAGCGGTACCGCGCGCGGTCGTCCGGGTGGATGCGCTCGCGCCAGTCCAGCCCGAGCTCGCCGACGGCGTCCCGGGCACCGGTGAAGTCCAGCCAGCCGCGGTTGACGAACACGCGGTGCCCGCCGGCATCGTCGACCCAGATCAGCGCGGGTGTGGAGTTGGCCATCGCCCGGAAACGCAGCTCGGCGGCCCGCCGGACCCGGCCGAGGTGCAGGTGGTTGGCGACCCGCGCCAGCAGCTCGCGCGCGGAGAAGGGCTTGACGAGGTAGTCGTCCGCGCCCGCGGCCAGGCCCTCGACCGCGGCCTCCTCGCCGGCCCGCGCCGAGAGCAGCACCACCGGCAGCCCTGCGGTGCGGGCGTCGGCGCGCAGCGCGCGGAGCAGCCCGATGCCGTCGAGCTCGGGCATCATGACGTCCGCGACGACGAGGTCGGGAGGGTCGGAGCGGGCCACGTCGAGCGCCTCGGTCCCGCTGGACACGGCGTGCACCGACCAGTTCTCCCTCAGCAGCCGCTGCAGGTGCTCGCGCATGTCGGGGTCGTCCTCGACCACGAGCACCCGGCCCTGCGGCGGGTCGACGGACTCCGGCAGCCGCGGCGTCCCGCGGTCCTCGGGCGGCGCGGGCGTCCAGCGCAGGGCCTCGGCGACGAACGGCTCGAACGTCTGGGGGCGCGGGTGCGGGGTCGCCGCGGGCCGCCCGAGGGTGATGCTCTCGACCGGCAGGTGGCTGAAGCCGAGCGGCAGCCGCACGGTGAAGGTGCTGCCGACCCCGGGCGTGCTGGCCGCGTCGACGGTGCCGCCGTGCACCTCGACGAGCTGGCGGACCAGGGCCAGCCCGATGCCGCTGCCCTCGTGCGAGCGGGCACGGGCGGCGCGGACCCGGTGGAAGCGGTCGAACAGCCGGGGCAGCTCGGCGGCCGGCACCCCGGTGCCGGTGTCGGCGATCCGCAGCACGAACCGGTCGTCCTCGATCCGGGTACTCACCCGCACGCCGCCCTCGAAGGTGAACTTCAGGGCGTTGCTCAGCAGGTTGAGGACGATCTTCTCCCACATGTCCTGGTCGACCCAGGCGGGCCGCTCGGACGGCGGGCAGTCGACGTCCAGCCGCAGGCCGGCACGCTCGGTCGGGGCGCGGAACAGCGCGGCGAGCTCGCCGGTGAGCGTGCCGAGGTCGACGGGCGTGAACCCGGCGTCGGGGTGGCCCTCCTCCAGGCGCGAGACGTCCAGCAGGGTGTTGACCAGCTTGAGCATCCGCTGCGCGCTGCGGTGGGCGACGTCGGCGTCGTGCCGGACCTGCGGGTCGTCCGCCGCGCGGAGCTGCTCGAGCGGACCCATGATCAGCGCCAGCGGGGTGCGGAACTCATGGCTGACGCCGGTGAAGAACTCGGTCCGGCTGCGGTCGCGGCCGTCCAGCTCGCCGGTGCGCTCCCGGTCCTCGGCGGCGGCGCGGACGGCCGCGAGTGCGGCGTCGACGTGCCCGGCCACGAGCGCGAGGAACTCGCGGTACTCCTCGTCGGCCGGCTGCAGGGGCGTCGCGCCGAGCAGCAGCCGGACCCCGCCGCTCAGCCCTGCCGACCACGCCGGCTCGCCCGACGGCAGCGTGACCAGGCCCTCCCGGTCCAGCAGCGCGAGAAGCTCGGGGGTCGGGTCCACCCCCACGGCCACCGGCGCCCCGACCCCGCCGAGCAGCGCGAACGGCACGTCCGGCGAGTCCACCAGCGCGGCGACGACGTGGGCGGCGGCCGGGTCGGCCGGGCCCGCCTCACGCACCAGCCGCGCCAGGCGGCCGAGCAGCGCGGTGCGCCGGGCGGCCACGACCTGCGCGGTGCTCTCGGACATCACGTCGAACACGCCCGCGATCGACCCGTCGGCCGTCCGGACCGGGCTGAACGCGGAGCGCCAGAACGTCTCCCGCGGGCCGCCGGGACGGTCCAGGACCAGGCGCTCGTCCGTGTGCTCGACCGCCTCGCCGGTGTCGAGGACGTGCCGCAGTGCGGGGCCGATCCGGTCCCACACGTCGGGCCACACCTGCGCGCCGGGCCGGCCGAAGGCCGACGGGTGCCGCTCGCCGAGGACGCCGGCGAAGGCGTCGTTGTAGACGACGCAGTGCTCCCGTCCCCAGAACAGGGCCAGCGGGTGCGGCGAGGCGAGCATGAGGGACACCGCCGAGGTCAGCTCGGCGGGCCAGCCGCCCGGGGCCCCGAGGGGCGAGTCCGCCGGGTCGGCGGTCACGAGCAGGCGCCGGACGCCGGGGTCGTCCGGATCCGTCACGTGCCCTCCTCCACACCGCGGGACCGGCGCCCCGCCGGACCAGCCTGCCAGGTCCCCGGAATCGCGGCGAACCGTGGCCCGCGCGGGCCGGACACGGCCCGTCCTCCGGCCGCCCGGACCCCTCCGACCGGGCAGGATGCCCGCATGGCGACGAAGCTCGACGACGGCACCTGGGAGGTGCAGGGGAAGCACCTGACCTTCCCCGTGCGCATCGGCGACGCGGGCGCGGCCTGCGCGGCGTACCCCGTCCGGGCGGCTCGCGCGGCGGCGCTGCTGGAGGGCACCGGGCTGGAGCCGGCGGCCGTCGCGGGGTGGACGCTCGCGGTCGTCGGGCTGGTCGACTACCGGGTCAACGACCTCGGCAGCTACGACGAGCTGGCCCTCGCCCTGCCCGTCCGGTTCCGGGGGCGGGTCGGCGTGCACATCACGCAGCTGCCCGTGACCGAGACGTTCACGATGGAGGCCGGGCGGGCGCTCTGGGGCCTGCCGAAGTGGCTCGGGACCGCCGAGCTGGACATCCGGGGCTCGCGCGCCACCGGGCACCTGGCCCACGAGGGCGGGCACGTCCTCACCGCTGCCCTCTCGACGCTGCCGTTCGCGCTGCCCGGCACCGTGCCCGGCTCGGTCACCGCCTTCGCCCCGCGCGACGGCGTGATGCTCGCCAGCCCCGTCCGGGCCCGGCTGCGCGGGGTCCGGGTCGGCCTCGGGGCGGGCACGCTGGTCCTCGGCTCGGGACACCCGATGGCCGACGAGCTGCGCTCCCTCGGCCTGCCCCGGCGGCCGCTGCTCACCGCGATCGTCGACCACCTCGCGTTCGACATGGACCCTGCCGAGGAGCTGCCGATCTAGGGCATCATCGGCATCCGTGACGGAGATCCGGGTGGTCGAGGTCCCGGGGGCCCGTCTGCACTGCGAGGTGCGGGGGTTCGGGCCGGTCCTGCTGCTCATCCCGGGCGGGGCGGCCGATTCCGCCTCCTACGACGGGATCGCCCCGCTGCTCGCCGCGGACCACACCGTCGTCGCGTACGACCCGCGCGGCACCTCCCGCAGTCCGGCCGCGGACCCGGGGTCGGCGGCGTCGGTCACGACGCTCGCCGACGACGCCCGCCGCGTGCTCGACGCGGTCGGCGCGGGCCCCGCGACCGTCTTCGGCAGCAGTGCCGGCGCGGTCACCGGCCTGGAGCTCGTCGTGCGGCGTCCCGAGCGGGTCGAGCGCCTGGTCGCGCACGAGCCGCCGGTCACCGCCCTGCTGCCTGACGCCGCCGGGCACGACGGCGGACGGCTGGCCGACATCCAACGGCGGGAGGGCACCCCGGCGGCCATGACCCGGTTCCTCGCCAGTACCGGCATGGACGGCGACGCGCCGCCCCCGCCGACGGACGACCCGGCCGCCCTCGAGACGCTCGCCCGGTTCGCCGCCAACCTGCCGGGGTTCTTCGCGCACACCGTGGTCGCCGTCAGCCGCTACCAGCCGGACGTCGAGGCGCTGCGCTCCCTCGGCCCGCGGATCGTGATGGCCGCGGGGCGGGACTCGGCGGGGCAGGTCCCGCGCCGCGCCACCGAGACCCTCGCGGGAGCGCTGGGCACCGCGCTCGTCGAGATGCCCGGGGACCATCGCGGTTTCCTCGGCGCACCCGTCGCCTTCGCCGAGGCGCTGCGGCCCCTGCTGGACGGGGCGCCCTGACCGTCAGCGCGGGTCGCGGATGCCGTCGATGATGCGCGTCCAGTTGTCGCCACCGTGCCAGCTCTCGATCGCCCGCCGGTAGTGCGCCTGGACGGCCGCGCGGAGGGCGAGGTCCAGGCCGAGCGACGCGCTCGTCTCGACGATGTGGTCCGAGGTCGCGCCCGTCATCGTGACCGTGCTGAGGTGGCCCGGGTGGTCCCCGGCGTCGAGCCCGGCGCCCGGGGGGCCTCCCCCGCCCGGAGAATCGCGCCGATCGAGTCCCTGGGCGAGGCCCGGGTCGTCGCCCAGGTACCGCGGCGGATGTCTGCACTTCTTCCTGCGGTACTCACCATCTCGTCAGTGACGATCAGCGGTGCGCGGCGAGCCAGGCGCGGAGGTCGGCGATCGGGCGCTCCCGCTCCGGCTCGTTGTAGATCTCGTGCCAGAGGCCGTCGTAGAACTCCACCGTGAGGTCCTCGGAGCCGAGGACAGCCGCCAGCGCGCGCGAGGTCTCGACGGTCGTGATCCGGTCGTCGGCGCCGTGCTGCAGCAGCACCGGGAGCCTGATCTCCGCCGCGGTGGCCAGCACCTCGTCCATGGCGTCGAACATCGCGGAGCCGAGCCGCAGCGTCGGGTGACCGTGGTGGACGAGCGGATCGGCCCGGTACCCCGCGACCACGGCGGGATCCTTGCTGAGGTCCGCGACGTCGATCCCCGCCGGCCGCAGCGTCGGTGCGACCCGGGCGAGCGCGGTCAGCACCGGGACGAGCCGGCCGGGGACGGCCTGCTTCGACAGGGCCGGGGCGGAGAGGACCAGGCCGGCGAGCGCGGCCTGGTGCGCGGCGGCGTAGCGCAGCGCGATCAGCCCGCCCATGCTGTGTCCCAGCAGGATCACCGGCCGCCCGGGGTGCCGGGCGGCGGCGTGCCGGCGGACCAGGTCGAGATCGGGGACCCAGTTGGCGGGGCCGCCGTCGACCCGCCGGCCCTCGGACAGCCCGTGGCCGGCGTGGTCGGGGGCGTAGACCGCCCAGCCGTCCGCGGCGAGGGCCGCGGCGAGCTCGGCGTAGCGGCCGGAGTGCTCCCCCAGGCCGTGGCTGACCAGCACGATGCCGGTCGCCTCGTCCGCCGGGAGCCAGGCCCGCCAGAACAGCTCGCCGAGGACGCCGGGCAGACGTCCCTCCGCGACCGGCATCAGTGGTCGGCGGCGCCGGTCGACTGCGCGACCGGCCCGGCCAGCACGACGTCCTGCGCCGCGTCGGCCTCCTCGCCCACCCGGACCGGGAGGGCCCGCGGCTCGCGCCCCTCGGCGACGACCGCGATCGTGTACTCGCCGGCGGCCAGCTCGCCGAAGCGGTAGCCGCCGTCGGCCGCGGTGATCGTGGTCGCGACCAGCTCGCCGTCCTGCAGCAGCGAGACCGCGACCTCGGCGACCCCGGAACCCCGAGCGTCGCGGATCGCGCCGGCGACCGTCGACGAGCGCACGAGCTGCACCTCGACCTCCGCCACCGCGTACTCGGTGGCCGGGACGGTCAGCGCGACGACCCCGGGCTGGTGCCCGTCCGCCGCCGCGACCAGGACGTATCCGCCCGCCCGGGGCGCGGTGACCTCGCCGCGGCCCTCGACGTCGGCCTTCGCCGAGGCGGTCTCGCGGCCGCGCGGGTCGAGCAGCGTGACGGTGGCGTCGGCGACCGGGAACCGGTCCCGCTGCACCACGGAGAACCGCACGGGCACGGCCTGCCCGGGCGCGAGCGGCTCCTCCTCCTCGTGCGCGACCGCGAGGTCGACGACGGGTGCGGCGCCGGGGCGCGGGTTGGGGTCGGCGAACCCGAGCGTGCGCAGCAGGGCCAGGTCGACGGCGGCGTGCTCGGCCGCGCGGGCCTCGTCGGTGGCGGCGGGCTGCGGGGCGGGCTCGGGGGCGCTCGTCGTCGGGCTCACGGGGCTCAGCGTGACGGGCGCGGGCGCGACCGCCGCAGCCGGGGTGTCGATCACGACGTCGGGGCTGGTGGGGGGCGCGGGGGTGGGCGCCGGGGCCGGCTCGGAGGCGTCGGAGACGGGCTCCCCCAGCTCCTCGGCGAGCGGCTCCTCCGGCAGCTCGACGAGCATCTCGTCCGACACCGCCGGCTCGTCCGACACCGCCGCCTCGTCCGACACCTCGGCGAGCTCGTCGGACGCGGTCACGGGCGCGGCGGCCTCGACCACCGGCTCCTCCGGCGCGACGACGAGATCCTCCACCTCGGCGGGCTCCTCGGCCTGCACCTCGGCCACCTGGTCGGCCGGCTCCTCGATCTCGGCGCGCGCGGCGACCGTCTGCTCCGCCGGCTCCTCGGCTCGCGCGATCGCCGGCTCCTCGGCGTGCACCTCGGCCGGGTCCTCGGCCAGCTCCTCCGCCGGCTCCGCGACCTCCACCGGAGGCTCCTCGGCCTGCTCGGCCGGGTGCTCCTCGACCTCCTCGACCGCCTGCTCCGCCACCACCTGCTCGGCGAGCGACGCGGCCGCGGCAACGCCCGCCGTCGCGGTCACGAACGGCACCGCGCGCAGCCTGCGGACCTCGCGACCGTCGTCCGCCCCGCCCCGCACCACGGCGAGGACCGGGCGCTGACCGGCGCCGTCGCGCGGCGCGGGCACCGACGCGTCGTCCGACAACGGCTCGGGACCCTGCCGGCGCGACGCCTCGGCGCGCGCCACCGCCTCGGCGACGGCCGGGCTGACGATCCCCCGCGCCATCGGGCGGTCGTCGCGGGCGGGGGTGGGCGGCGCGACCGAGGTGACCCGGGCGACCAGCGCCGGGTCCACCGAGGAGCGGCGCTGCGGTCGGGTGCGCGGCGGGGCCTCGACCGGGACGCCGTCGACGAAACCGCGGGTCCACGGAGGACCGACGGGGCCGGCGTCGACCTCCTCGGCCACGACCCGGCGCTCCGCGGGAGGCTCCTCGGGCCGCTCGTCCGCGGGGGGCTCGGCCGGCGCGGCGGGCGCGTCCTCGGCCGTGGTCGGGTCCTCGGCCGGCGCAATGGGCTCGGCGGGCTCGGTGGGCTCGGCGGGCCCGGGGTCGGCGGGTGCACCGGCGGACCGGTCGCGGACCAGGTCGCCCACGGTCCGTCCGGCGGGGCGGGGTTCGGGTCGGGGACTCCCGGCGGCGGTCGCCCCGCCCCGGTCCCCGCGGCGCATCGCCACCAGGACGATCCCGGCGGCCAGCAGCACGAGCAGGACCATGACGACCAGGGCCCACGTGCTCATTCGGCTCTCCTCGCGCGATCTCGTCGAGGCCCGACCGGTGCCCTCGCCGCGGCCGCGCGAGACGTGCGGGCCCGCCCGGACTCGTCGGAGGACCGTAGCACCGGGACACCCCTTCACCCTGTTCGGCGACCGGTTCGCGGCGTGTCGCCCGGGCGGGTATCGGCCCAGCTCAGCGCGATTCAGTCGGCGCGGGTGACCGGCCCCGGCGCGTCCGGGGGATCCGAGCGGGCGGAGGCGGCCCCGATCCGGGACGATTCCCCCTCGTGGCATTCGATCCGGACCTCTCGGAGTTGGCCGCGGCGCACGGCGTCGCGACGGGCTACAACGACGGCGACCGCAGGCCGGTCACCGTCGACGAGGAGGTGGTCGTCGAGGTCCTCGGCCTGCTCGAGGTCGACGCGACCACCCCCGCCGCGCGGGCCGCGGCGCTCGCCGAGGCCCGCGAGCAGGCCGCGCGCGGTCTGCTCCCCGGCACGATCGGCCTGCGCGCCGACCGCTCGCGGCCGCTCCCCGTGCCCGGCGTGCTCGTCGGCGAGGACGGCAGCCGCCGCGAGGTCGAGGGCGAGCTGGCCGGCCTGGAGCCCGGCTGGTATCGGCTGGAGACGGCGGAGCAGCAGGTCACGGTCGTCGTCTCGCCCCCGGCGCTGCCGGCGACCCCGCGGTCCTGGGGCTGGATGCTCCAGCTCTACGCACTGCACTCGGCGGGCAGCTGGGGCATCGGCGACCTCGGCGACCTGCGGAGCTTCACCGCGCACGCCGGCGAGCAGGGCGCGTCGGCGATCCTGCTCAACCCCCTGCACGCGATCACCCCGCTCTCGCCGGTGCAACCGTCGCCGTACACGCCGTCGAGCCGGCGGTTCGCAACCCCGCTCGCGCTGCGGATCACCGACCTGGCCGAGTACGCCTCCGCGGACGCGGCCACCCGCGCCGAGGTCGACGCCCTGCGTCCGGAGACCGTCGGCGACCGCATCGCGCACGACCGGGTGTGGGCGGCGAAGCGGGCGGCGCTGGAGCTGCTGTGGCGGTCGGCCGGCCGCCCCGACCCCGTCGAGCCCGGTCCCGATCTCGTCGACTTCGCGACCTACTGCGCGCTCGCCGAGCGCTACGGCGGCCGGTTCACCCTCTGGCCGGAGGAGCTCCGGCATCCCGGCTCCGAGGCCGTCGGCCGCGCCCGGCGCGAGCTCGCCCCGCGGGTCGCGTTCCACGGCTGGGTGCAGCAGCGGCTCGCCGACCAGCTCGCCGCCGCCCGCGCCGCGGCCCGCGAGGCGGGCATGCCCCTCGGCGTCATCCACGACCTCGCCGTGGGGTGCGACCCGGAGGGCGCCGACGCCTGGGCGCTGCAGGACGTCCTGGCCCTCGACGTGACCGTCGGCGCCCCGCCGGATGCCTTCAACCAGCGTGGACAGGCCTGGGGCCTGCCTCCGTGGCGCCCCGACCGGCTGGCCGGGACCGGGTACGCCGCCTACCGCGACATGCTCCGCGCGCTGCTCACCCACGCGGACGGGCTGCGCATCGACCACGTCGCCGGGCTGTTCCGGCTCTGGTGGGTGCCGCCGGGCCGCACGCCCGACCGCGGCACCTACGTGCACTACGACGCCGAGGCGATGCTTGCCGTCCTCACGCTCGAGGCCTCCCGGGCGGGCGCGGCGGTGGTCGGCGAGGACCTCGGCACCGTGGAACCCGAGGTCACCGAGGCCCTGCACAGCCGCAACATGCTCGGGTCGACCGTGCTCTGGTTCGCCCGCGACCCCGAGCGCGACGACGCGCTGATGCCGCCCGGCGAGTGGCCGGAGGAGGCGGTCGCGACCATCTCCACCCACGACCTGCCGACGGCGTCGGGCTTCCTGACCGGCGAGCACGTCCGGGCCCGGGCCGACCTCGGCCTGCTCGACGACGTCGCGGCCGAGGAGCGGAAGGCCGCCGCCGAGCGCGAGGAGCTGGTCGGGCTGCTGGTCGCCGAGGGGGTGCTGGAGTCCGCCGACGCGCCCGAGGACCGGATCGTCGTCGCGATGCACGCGCTGCTGGCCCGCAGCCGCAGCCGGCTCGTGCTCGCCTCGCCGTACGACGTCGTCGGCGAGACGCGCCAGCCCAACCTGCCCGGGACCGTCGACGAGTACCCGAACTGGCGGCTCCCGCTGCCCGTGTCGCTCGAGGAGCTGGTGGCGGACCCGCGGGTGAAGGAGGTCGTCGCGGCATTGCGTTCCGGGGGCCGGTGAGGCGACGATCACACCATGCCCCTCAGTGCCGAGGCCCTGACGACCGCCGACCACGCCGCCGACCTGCTCTGGGCGGCGTGGACGGCCGGTGACGTGATCGACGAGCTCCCCGAGGACCTGCGCCCCTACGACCACGTCGCCGGCTGGGCGATCCAGCAGCGGATCGGCGAGCGCGCGGGCGCGGGCTACGGCTGGAAGATCGCGGCGACGTCGGCACCGAGCCAGGCCGTGATCGGCATCGGCACCCCGCTGCCGGGCCGGTTGTTCGACCGCTTCCGCTTCGAGCCCGGCGACACGCTGCCCTTCGGGGGCCTGCACATGCGGGTGGTCGAGGCGGAGTTCGCGTTCCGGATGGCGTCGGACGTACCGGCGGGGGCCTCCCGCGAGGACGTGCTCGCGGCGGTGGCGGCACTGCACCTGGCGATCGAGGTGCCGGACTCGCGGTTGCGGGACTACCCGCGGGCCGGCAGCTCGCAGCTGCTCGCCGACGTCGCCTGCGCCGGGCAGTTCGTGCTCGGCCCGGAGATCCCCGACTGGCGGGGGATCGAGTTGTCCACAGCGGGGACAGCCTTGTGGATCAACGGCGAGAAGGCGGCCGCGGGCACCGGCGCCGAGGTGATGGGCGACCCGCGCACCGCGCTGGTGTGGCTCGCCGAGGAGCTCGCCCACCTCGGGACGGGTCTCCGGGCGGGCGAGATCGTGACGACCGGCTCCACCACCCCGGTCCCGGCCATCTCCGCGGGCGACGCCGTCCGCGCCGACTTCGGCCCCCACGGCTCCGTGGAGATCACCTTCTCCTCCTGACCGCTACACGGTGAAGCCGAGGGTGCTGGGCCGTTCCTTCGCCAGGGCGGCGAGGTGCTCGTCGACCGTGGTCATGCCGTGCAGGTCCCGGCCCGCCGCCATGCCCTCGACGAGCGCCTTCTCCGCCCGCTCGATCTCCTCGGCGGCATCGATCGCCGCGGCGAAGCGCTCCCGCGGGCCGACGACGATGCCGTCGTCGTCCCCGACGACGAGGTCGCCCGGGGAGACGCGCACCCGTCCGAGCAACACCTCCCGCCCGAACGTGCCCGGGTCCCGGGTCGTGCCGGACATCGGGTTCGTGCCGCGCGCGTGCACCGGCAGGCCGATCCGGCGCAGCCCGCGAACGTCGCGGCAGTAGCCGTCGATCACGATCGCGGCGAGACCCCGCCGGCGCGCCTCGGTGGCGAACAGCTCCCCCGACACCGCCTTGCGCAGCGAGTTGGTGGCCACGACCAGGACCGAGCCGGGCTCGGCCTCGCGCAGCGCGACGAGCACCGGCAGGTGGTCGTCGTACGCGAGCAGCGTGAAGGCGGGCCCGGCGAACGAGACGTCCGGGACCATCGCACGGATCGCCGGGTCGACGACGGCGAGCCCCTTGTCGGCGTCGCAGAGCGACGAGACCTGCACCGCGCGGAGGCGCTCCATCAGCGTGTCCATGTCCCCATCGTGCATCCGCAAGCCTTGACTTGCACCTCCGGATAGTGCAAGTCTGAGGTTGCACATCAACCGAGGAGGACACATGGACACCATCACCCGCGAGATCACCGTCAACGCCGCCCGGGCCCGCGTCTGGGACGTCATCACGCAGGCCCAGCACCTCGGCCGCTGGTTCGGCGACGCCGGGGCCGAGATCGACCTGCGGCCCGGCGGCAGGCTGACGCTCAGCTTCGAGGGCCACGGGACGAGCGTCGCCCGCGTCGAGCGCGTCGAGGAGCCGGAGGTGTTCAGCTTCCGGTGGGCGCGCAGCCGGGAGACCGAACCCGCACCGGGGGACGAGACGCTCGTCGAGTTCACCCTCACCGAGACCGCGGACGGGACCCTCGTCCGGGTCAGGGAGAGCGGCTTCGCGAGCCTGACCGGCGACGCCGCGGCCTACCACCGCGGGAACACCGAGGGCTGGGCGCTGAAGACCGCGGAGCTGCAGCGCTACCTGGAGACCGTGCCGGCATGAGCGGTCGGGCCCTGTCGGCCCTCGCCGACCCCACCCGCCGCGAGCTGCTCGAGCGGCTCGCGCGCGGGGAGGCCAGCGCGACCGCACTGGCGCGCGATCTGCCGATCAGCCGCCAGGCCGTGGTCCAGCACCTCGGGGTGCTCGACGCGGCCGGGCTGGTCCGCTCCACGCGGCACGGCCGGGAGGTCCGCTGGTCCCCCCGGCCGGACGGGCTGATCGCGGCCGCGGCCTGGCTGACGGGCCTGGCGGAGGAGTGGGACCGCAGGCTCACCGCGATCAAGGCGATCGCGGAGGAGGGCCGTTAGGTCAGCCCTCGTCGGGGTCGGTGTCGTCGAGCGGGCGGGGCGGGAGCTCCGTCCGCTCGATGCGGTTCTCGACGCCCTCGCGCGGCTCGGTCTCCGCCCACTCCTCGCGGTGCCCGCCGTGATTGCCCATCCGGCCCCGGACCTCGGCGGCCTCCTGCTCGTCGACGCGGGCGCTGTGCTTGCTGCTGCCACGTTCCATGTGCCGGGCGTACCTCCCCGGCGGGCGGGCAAACGGGCTCAGCGCACCGTCGCGAGCGCCGCGGGGACGATGTCGACCCGCACCCGGGCGCCGGCGTCGAGTTCGAGGACCTCGCCGTCGACCTGCAGCGGCATCGGGTCGACGGTCCGGAACGCGTACTCCCGCACGCTCGGCTGCGGGCCCAGCCCCCGTACCGCCGCCTTGACCGCGGTGGCCAGCACCCGGAGCTTCGAGCTGTGCGGCAGCAGCACCACCTCGAACACGCCGTCGTCCGGCCTGCTGTCCTCGCTGAGCGTGGCGTACTTCGCCATCTCGGCGATGTTGGCGAACACGAGACTGTCGAAGTTCTGCCGCCCGCCGTCGACCTCGATGGTGAACGGGCGGAACTGCGAGAAGGCCCGGACGGTCGTCAGGATCTCCTTGATCGACCCCTTGCCGCCGCGCTCGAGCTCCAGCGCGACGACCGGCGTGATGCCGAGGCCGATGTAGGAGTGGGCGTGCCGCGGCTCCTCGTCGTCGACGCTCAGCCGCAGCAGGTCGAGCCGTTCCGTGCGGCCCTCGACGATCGCCTCGAGCAGGGGGCGCCGGCCGACGACGCGGCGGTGGTCGTTCGCGTTGCCCGCGGCCAGGACCGCCGCGACGGCCCGCGACTCGCCGGCCTTCATCAGGCCGTCAACGACCTCGTTGTAGCCGCCGTCGCCGCTCACCGACACGACCAGTGGCGCACCCGATCCGGCCTCCTCGCGGGCGATCTCCCGCGCGTGCCCGGCGTACTCGGTGGGGCGCAGCTCGACGGGCAGCTCGGCGGCCCGCTCCGCCAGCCCGGACTTGAGCTCCTCGGCGCGCTCCTGCGCATCCCCGGTGCTGTTCGGGTTGAAGACGATGACGACCCGGTCGTAGGCGCGCGCCACGCCGCGCACCCTATCCGGTCCGGGCCAGGACGACCGGTTCTGCACCGCGTTCGCGCAGCCCGAGCGCGGTGATGGCCGCCACGACGACCAGCAGCCCGATCCACTGCGTGGGGCTGGGTGAGACGCCGAGGAAGGCGATGCCGAGGACCGTCGCGGTCGCGGGGAAGGCGAGCTCGGCGAGGGTGGCCCGCGCCGCGGGGGTGTCGCGCAGCCCGACGTAGTAGAGGACCAGCGCGAGCAGCCCGGGGATCAGCGCGAGCAGGGCCAGCGGACCCAGCTGGCCGGGCGAGACGGCGAGCGGGGCGCCCTGCACCGCGACGATGACCGCCGAGGCCGGCAGCCCGACGAGGAACCGCAGCACCGTGACGTCGCGCGGGGCCGTGCGTACCCCGACCATCCTGCCGAGCACCGTGCCGAAGCCCCACAGCACCGCGGCGCCGATCGCGAGCCCCGCCGCCCCGAGCTCACGGACCTGCACCGCGAGCGGATCGGGGAAGGCGACCAGCCAGGCGCCGACCAGGGCCGGTACCGCGAACAGCCAGTACCCGGCGCGGACCCGCTCCCCGAGCAGGGCCGCCGCCGCGATGACCACCACGAGCGGCTGCAGCTTCTGGAGCACGAGCGGGGTGAGTGCGTCGCCGGTGGCGAAGGCGGCTGTGAACAGCGCGGTGGCCAGGGCCGACGATCCGGCTCCGATCACGAGGAGGGCGACCCGGTCGCGCGTCGGGGCCGCCCGGAACGCCCGCACCGCCGACGGGACGAGCGGCAGCAGCACGACGACGGCGATCAGGTGCTCCCAGAACACCACCGTCGCGGCCGGGAGGGCGCCCGCGAGCGGGGCCCGGAGCAGACCGTCCGTGCCCCACAGCGCCGCCGCGACGGCCACGAGCCACGTCCGGTCCCGCACCTGCGTCATGCCCGGGGCAACCGCGCGCGCGGTGGATCTATGCCGCGCGGTCCTGTCACGATGGAGGGATGGAGTCCACCCGCCTCGACCGCTGGCTCTGGTCGGTCCGGCTGGCCAAGACCCGGTCCGACGCCGCGGCCGCCTGCCGGGGCGGCCACGTGCGCGTCAACGACCGCCCCGCCAAGCCCGCCACCACGGTCCACCCCGGTGACGAGGTCCGCGCGCGGGTGTACGAGCAGACGCGGATCGTCGAGGTCGCCAAGGTGATCCAGAAGCGGGTCGGCGCGCCCGAGGCGCAGGCCTGTTACCTCGACCGCACGCCGCCCCCGCCGCCCAAGGAGGCCCGCCCGGTCTTCGCCGTCCGAGACCGCGGGACCGGCCGGCCCACCAAGCGGGAGCGGCGGATGCTCGACCAGCTCGGCGCCCTGCGCCCGCCCCGTCCCTAGGCCCGCCCGCGGCGGGTGGGCGATGATGGGGACATGTACGACCTGCTGTTCCGGCACGTCCTGCGGCGCATCCCCGCCGAGCCGATCCACGGCGTCGCGTTCGGCGCGATCCGGGGCGTCGCCGGGTCCCCGGTCGTCGGCCCGCGCCTCGGTTCCCTGCTGACCGAGTCCGATCCGGTCCTGCGGACGCGGGTGTTCGGCGTCGACTTCCCGAACCCGCTCGGGCTGGCCGCCGGCTTCGACAAGGACGCCCGCGGCCCGGTCGCCCTCGGCCGGCTGGGCTTCGGGTTCGTCGAGCTCGGCACGATCACCGCGCGCCCGCAGCCGGGCAACCCCAAGCCGCGGCTCTTCCGCCTCCCCGAGGACAAGGCCCTCGTGAACCGCATGGGGTTCAACAACTGCGGGGCCGACGCCGTCGCCGCCCGCCTGACCGCGCTCCCCCGCGAGGGCCGACCGCTCCTCGGCCTCAACATCGGCAAGAGCAAGGCCGCGACGCCGGACGAGGCGATCGACGACTACCGGCACAGCGCGCGCGTCCTCGGGCCGCACGCCGACTACGTCGTGGTCAACGTCAGCTCGCCCAACACTCCGGGCCTGCGCGACATGCAGCAGGTGGCCGTCCTCGAGCCGCTGCTGGGGGCCGTGCGGGAGGAGCTCGACTCCGCGGTGCCCGGCCGCCGGATGCCGCTGCTCGTCAAGATCACTACCGACCTGGCCGACGACGACGTGGACGCGGTCGCCGACATGGCCGCCCGGCTGGAGCTCGACGGCGTGGTCGCCACCAACACCACCGTGTCCCGGGACGGCCTGCGCACCCCGGCCGCCGAGGTGGAGGCGATCGGGGCCGGCGGGATGTCGGGCCTGCCGCTCGCGACCGTCGCGCACACCGTGGTCGGGAAGCTGCGCGCGCGGCTCGGCCCGGACCGCACCATCATCTCCGTGGGCGGGATCTTCACCGGGGAGGACGCCTACCGCCGCATCACCGCCGGCGCATCCCTGGTGCAGGCCTACACCGGTTTCATCTACGGCGGCGGCACCTGGCCCCGCCGGGTCAACCGCGAACTCGCCGCCCTCCTGCGCCGGAACGGACACACGAGTGTCGCGGACGCAGTAGGAACCGACACCGCCTGATCCGCTTTCCCACAGTAGGCGAACGGCGCTCTCGTTCATTCCTGGTGAGCGAGAGCGCCGTTCGCTCACCTGATCCGAGAACGCAGAAAGGCCCCGGAACCGAAGCTCCGG
>NZ_JBEZDN010000149.1:0-19083 GCF_040648315.1 Pseudonocardia sp. NPDC049154 | reverse complement strand
CGTCGCAACGCCCTCGGGTTCCGCAACCTGATCAACTACCGCATCCGGTCGCTACTGCACTGCGGAGCCCTCGCACTCTAAATCCGGAAGAGCCCGTTTCGCTATCGACGCCCACGGCGGATCCGGGCCCGGGCGACACACAGACCATCATCCCGCGCGCCACGTTCGTCTTTGCCGCCCATTGGTATGCACCGGTCCGCATCGGCCTTCTTTCGCAGGTTGCGCAGCAGACCGACGTGCGGGTGCCTCGGCTGCTCGGGCGACCCCTGGGGATGCGCACCCGACCGTACCGACATGGGCATTTCGGTACGGTGGGGTGCTCAGGGAGGCCCGGCGAGGTGAGGTAAGGGTGGCGAGGTAGTCATGCACCGCGTCTGCACGATAGGGCACTCGACTCGCGAGTTCGACGAAGTAGTGGAGATGTTGCGGAACAATAACGTCACCTGCCTGGTCGATGTACGTAGGTTCCCTTCATCGAGAAAATTCCCGCAATGGTACCGGTCGGCGATCGTGGAGGCGCTGCCCGACGATATCGGATATCAGTGGATTCCGCAGTTGGGTGGTCGCCGACACACGCCCAAGGGACAGCCCAGCATGAATGGTGGATGGAGAGTCCGGGCGTTCCGCCATTACGCCGACTACATGGCGTCAGAGGCTTTCAAGGAAGGACTGAAGGAGTTGCTGCAGCTGGCGGAGCAGGAACGGCCGGCGATCATGTGCAGCGAGGCCATGCCATGGCGTTGCCATCGCAGCTTGATCACGGATGCTCTGATCGTGGCGAACGTCGACGTCGTGGACATCCTGTCGATCACCTCGACAAGGCGTGCGACCCTGCACCAGCACGCACAGGTCCAGGACGGCCACCTGACGTATCCGCCCGATCGTGACATCGGATGAGCACACCGGAGATGGGCACACCGGGGAGGACCATCGTCGCGGCTGTGCGGGAGGTGGTCGCCTCGATCCCAGCCGGCTTCGTGGCGTCCTACGGAGATGTCTCCAGACGGATCGGTACGGGCCCACGACAGGTGGGACGCGCCATGGGCCTACTCGACGACGCCCCGTGGTGGCGCGTGGTCTACGCCGACGGAACACCCGCGTCATGCCACGGCGGGAGGGCAGTCGAGCTCCTCGACGAAGAGGGGACACCCATGCTCGCAGGACGGGCCCAGATGCACCGCGCGCGGCATCACTGGGACGCCCCGGATGTTGTACGTGCCGGAGAGAATTATGTCGTAGTCCGATAGAATACGGGTGGCTGGAGGTGTGTCATGGCCAGCGACCAGGAGTGGCAGGACGTCCGCGCGATCGCGCGTGTACTCGCCCAGGATCTGCGCATGACCCGGGCTTTCGACCGACACGAGCGCAGGCTGCGGCCTGACCCCGCTGCCGGCCGGGCCGGCCGCGCTCACCGGCTATCTCACCGACCTGGTCGGGCGCGGGCACGCCGTCGGCACGTTGTCGCGGCGGCTCTCGGCGATCCGGTTCGCCCACCAGCTCGCCGATCACCCCGACCCAGCCGCGGGCGCGCGGGTGTTGGCGGTGTGGGAGGGGATCCGCCGCACCCACGGCGCTCCGCCCGAGCAGGCCGCCCAGCTCATGCCCCCGGAGCTGTTCGACGTCGTCGCCGCCTGTCCCGGCCGGCGGATCTTCCGTTCACGGCCACCGGAGCAGGACCTGGCCGGGCTGCGCGACCGGGCGCTGTTGCTGGTCGGGTTCTTCGCTGCGCTGCGCCGCAGCGAGCTCGCCGCCCTAGATGTCGAGCACCTCACCGAGCACCCCCGCGGGCTCGTCCTCGGGCTCCCCGGGTCGAAGACCAACCAGACCGGCACCGTGGCCGAGCTCGTTGTCCTCCCGCGCGCGCACCGCCCGGAGCGCTGCCCGGTCATCGCGCTGCGCAGCTGGCTCGAGGCCGCCGACATCACCGCAGGGCCGGTGCTGCGCAAGGTCACCAAGGGCAATCGGCCCGCCGGCCGTGGGCTGCACCCGGAGTCGGTGAACGTGCTGGTGCAGAACGCCGTCGTCCGCGCCGGCCACGGGGGAGGGCCGTGGTCGGCGCACTCGCTGCGCGCCGGGTTCGTCACCTGCGCGCACCTGCGCGGGGCCTCGGACCGGGCCATCGCGCACCAGACCCGGCACCGCTCGCTGGCCTCGGTGGGGACGTATGTGCGGATCCACCAGGCCTGGGAGGACAACGCCGCCACCATGCTCGGCCTCTGATGCGATGAAGGGGCGGGGCCTCCCGCTCCTCGTGACCCTCGGCTCATGCTCGAGGTGCTTCACGCCAACGAAGTGGGGAGGCCCCGGTGAGCGAAGCATACGAGGGACGGCAGATCGTCGGGATGGATCTGCATCGGCGCCGCTCGGTGTTGGTGCGGATGGGCGAGTCCGGCGAGGTGTTGGAGACGGTGCGGATCTCCAACGACCCGGAGTACCTGGCCCAGCTGATGGCTCGGGCCGGGGAGGCCCCGGAGGTGGTGCTCGAGGCCACCTACGGCTGGTACTGGGCCGCGGACGCGCTCGCCGAGCTGGGCGCGCACGTGCACCTGGCGCATCCGCTGGGGGTGAAGATGTTCGCGCTGCGGCGGGTCAAGAACGACCAGCGCGACGCCGCGGACCTGGCGGATCTGCTGCGGATGGGCCGGCTCCCGGAGGCCTGGATCGCCCCGCCCGCGACCCGGGAGTTGCGCGGCTGGGTGCGGCATCGCGCGAAGCTGGTCGGGCTGCGCAGCAACCTGAAGTGCCAGGTCCACGCGGTGCTCGCCGGCGCCGGGGTGCAGGTGTTGATGAGTGATCTGTTCAGCCCCGGCGGGCACCAGCTGCTCACCGCCACCGCGCTGGCGGTCGAGTCCAGGGCGCGGGTGGACTCGCTGCTGAGGTTGATCACCGCTCTGGACTTCGGGATCGACACCTACGCCAAGCTCGTCGCCGGGCGGTTGCGCACCGACCCCGGCTACTAGGCCATCCAGGCCATTCCCGGAGTGGGGCCGCTGCTGGGCGCGGTGTTCGTCGCCGAGATCGGCGACATCAGCCGCTACGCCCACCCTGCGCGGCTGGCCTCGTGGGCCGGGCTGACCCCGACCCACCGGGAATCCGACACCACCATCCGCCGGGGGCGGATCACCAAGCAGGGCTCCCGACTGGTCCGCTGGGCCGCGGTCGAGGCCGTGCAACGGGTGCCCGCGCACACCCGCCTCGGGCAGCGCCGGGACCGGATCGCCGAGCGGCGGGGCCGCAACATCGGGGTCGTCGCTGCCGCCCGGGACCTGGTCACGCTGGTGTTCTACGGGCTACGCGACCATCACATCCGCTGCCTGCCGCCCACCGCCGGTGCGGCGTGAGCAGGCCCGAGAAACGTGGTGGGCGCGGATCGTGTGTGTCATGATCCCCGAGCTGGCTCGGCGTGATCGTCCCCTCTGATTGATCCCGCCCACCAACCACTTCTCGTCGCAGCGCACCATGCCGCCCGCCATTCACCGGTCGGCGCGGCGAAGGGATGACCGACGACCCCCGCGGGGCTCGTCCACATCAAGCCGGGGACCACGGCTTCAGGCGCAGCACACACAACCCCGCCGCCCCGACGAGCAGGAGCACCGACACCTTTGCGCGATCTCGCCAGCTGAACAGCATGCACCGCTCCCGGCGACGGCCTTAAGGACCTCCGGCCGCTACGCGGGTGCCCTCACGGGCGCTCCTTGACCCGCCGCCAGATCGTCGCGCCCACAGCACCCGGCGAAACCCTGGAAGAAGATCAACGACACCAAGACATGGGGTTGACCGGCCCCACCCCTGCTCCGAAAATCCCGCAGCCGAGCGCTCAACTCAAGCCGCGCCGGGATCGGTCCGGGGCTCGACGGTGACGGTGAGGCCGAGGGCTTCGAGTTGACGTATCGCGCGTCGACGTTGCTGCTCCTTGCTGACCTTGATCGCTGCGGCCGCGCCGGGGTCGTCATAGAACGCCCCGGTGGAGAGCAGGTTCCACGCGATCACCAGGATCTTGTGGGTGACCGCCATGATGGCCTTCTGTTTGCCATGCCGGCGCATCAGCTGCCGGTAGTAGGCCGAAAAGTAGGTGTCCCTGTTCTTGACCGCCGCCCAGGCGCACTCGGTGAGGACGTCGGCTGACCAGGGGGAGCCTTTGCGCGGCGTGGCCGAGCCACGTTTGCCCGCCGACTCCCGCTGCCCCGGACACCGCCCGGCCCAGGAGGCCAGATGCCCGGCGGTGGGGAACCGGGACATGTCCGGGTCGATCTCGGCGAGGATCACCTCGGCCGCCCGCGGACCCACCCCAGTGATCGAGTCGAGGATCATCAGCTGCCCGGCCCCAGGGCTCGACCAGCTCGGCGATCCGCTCCGAGAGCACCGTGATGTCGGCCGCCAAGGCCTCCACATGGGCCAGCATCCGGCCCAGCAGGAACGCGTGGTGCTGGCCGAACCGCGCGGTCAGCGCCTTGCGCAGCTGCGGCAGCTTCGCCCGCAGCCGAGCCCGCGCCAGCTCGGCCAGCTCCTGCGGGTCAGCCACGCCGTCGATCAGGGCGCGCATCATCTCCCGCCCCGACACCCCCATCACGTCGGTGGCCACGGTGGCCAGCCTCACCCCGGCGTCCTCGAGCACCTTGTGCAGCCGGTTCACCTCGGCGGTACGGGCCCGGATCAGCGCCTTGCGGTAACGGGTCAGGTCGCGCAGCTCGCGGAACGGCCGCGGCGGCACGAAGCTAGGCCGCAGCAGCCCGTACGACAGCACCTCGGCGATCCACTGCGCGTCGATCACGTCGGTCTTGCGGCCCGGGACGTGCTTGAGATGCGAGGCGTTGACCAGCAGCACCTCGAACTCGTCCTCCAACAGGTAGTACGGCGACTTCCAATACACCCCCGTGGACTCCATCGCCACATGCGTCACCGCGGCCGCGGCCAGCCAGTCCCGCAGCTCGAGCAGGTCCGGGATGGTGGCCCCGAAACTGCGGATCTGCTGGTCCAGCCCGCCGGTGTCGTCGACCACCCGCCGGCACACCACCAGCAACGCCTGCCCCACGTCGATGCCGGCGCACCGATCGATCAACCTCTGCATCGCTCCGCACCTCCCGTCCCCGGTAAGGACGTGCGCTCGCAAGGGGGCTACCAGGAGTGAGACGAATCTGCTCCACGTGCTCAACGGCAACAGTCCAGGGTGCCGCGCAGCCCCCGCGACCAGACTTCAGAGCGGGCTCACCAGGCACCAAGGGGCGGCCGGCGTCGTTGCGAGTGCACCCCACGATTTTTCACCGGCCACGGGTGGACCGAGAGGTCCATGGCGACTTCAGGGATGACACTGATGGCCTGGCTGCAGCTGAGGACCTGGCGTTATTAGAGGTGGTAGTCCGTCCTGTCGCTGCCATCTAGCCATTCGCTCTACCAGAGCACGCGCCCCCTTCACGAGATCTCAAGACCGTCCCATAACGCGCCCACCTCCGCTCGAGCCGCGGGGATCCATGCGGCGAGCGGGCCGTTGGATGTGACTTCGTCAGAGACCCCCCCCGCACCGCCGCGCCGGGGAGGACGACCAGGGCCCGGCTGGTGCAGGAGGCGTTCCATTAACTGGGAGGTGGGGACTCCCTGACCTTGGCCGCGGAGGTGGCGATCGAGGTCGGGGAGCGATGATCAGGCTGCCTTCTGCTGGGTCGCGTTGTTCTTGTGACGTGCCGCCTCCAGCCCAGCGAGGTGGCCGAAGACCAGCCCGAGGGAGATCGTTCCTCCGGCGCCACCGTAGAAGCCCTTGGTGGGGGCGCCTCCGGCGTTGCCCGCGGCGTATAGGCCGGCGATGACGTTGCCGTCGGTGTCCAGTGCTCGTCCGTGCGCATCGGTCCTGGGACCGCCCACGGTGCCCAGGGCGCTGGCCTCGACCTTCAGGGCGTAGTAGGGCGCGGTGTCGACCGGGCCCAGGACGCTGGACATCGGACTCTCGAGCACCGGGCGGATGATCCTGGCCAACGGTCCGACGACGACCGAACGGAGTTGTTCGGGGTCGTTCTTCCTCGCTGCCCATCCGGCGAGCTTGTTCACGACCGGCCCGATCGCCGCGGCGATCCGTTGCCGGGCCTTCGCGGTGGCGGCGGGGAACCGCGCGTCGGGAGAGTATCTGCCCAGCCGCGGGTAGAACGCGCCGAAGTAGCGGTCGAACAGGGTCTCGCCGCGGTGGAACTGCGGGTCGCGCGCCCGGCTGGCCTCGGGGTTGAACCGGTCGACGGTGCGGAGCAGTCCCACCTCGTTGATGCCGATGTCCGCCGCCAGCTCGGCGAGAGTGTCGGCACGGTGGAGGTAGTCGGGCACGTCGCCGCCCGGCGTGATGCCGAAGATGCCGAATCTGTTCCAGTAGTTCTGGTCGAAGATCAGCCACGCGGTCGCGTTGGGCATGGCCCCGGTTTTGGGGTCGACCTCGCGCATGATCGCGCCGAACTGGTCGTAGGCCAGCGCCTCGTTGGCGAAGCGCTCACCCTTGCTGTTGACCATGATGCTGTGGGGCAGTGCGCGCTCGCCGAGGAAGACCCGGCTGAGCGGTCGTCCCTCTAGCTCCTCGCCGGGCAGCTGCACCCCGGGCATCCACCAGGCGTCCTGCATACCGGTCAGGTCGGCACCCACTTCCTCGGCGAGCTGGACGGCGATGCCGTCGTGACCCTTGGGGGAGACCTGGGTGCCGAAGGGTGCGTCGAGGTGGGCCATGGTCAGCTCGGTCGAGCTCTCGAAGCCACCGCTGGCCAGCAGGACGCCCCCGGTGGCGTGCACCGAGTGCTCGGTGCCGTCAGCGCGTACGGCGACGCCGCGTACTCCCGACTCGTCGGTGATGAGCCGGACGGCGGGTGCCTCGACGCGGACGTCCACACCGTTGCGCAGGCCGGCCTCGAGCAGCGCTCCCACGAGCGCCGGGCCGGCCAGCCATGCCTCGTCGATGCTCATGCCGCCGAGGAGCCAGAACGGGAGTGGGTTCTTCGCCATGCCGGTGGTCAGGGCCGGCCGCACGAACTTCGCGGCCTCGCCCAGTCCCCGCGGGGAGTACGGGCCGGGGAACAGCGCCCTCCCGATGGCGGCGCCGTCGATGTCCGAGCGGTAGTCCGGCCAGATCGTCGGGATCCAGCCGAAGGCGGTGTGCTCCTCGATGTAGCGGGCGACATGGGGGCCGGTCTCTAGGAACTTCTCGATCATGGCGTGGTCGAGGACCTCGTCGCGGCCCTGGCCGTAGATGTAGCGCCGAGCTTGTTCCAGGTCGTCCTCGATCTTCAGCTCCTTGGTCGAGAAGCCATGGTTAGGAATCCATGCGGCACCCGCGGAGATGCCGGTGGCGCCGCCGACGAGCTCGCGGGACTCCAGGACGAGGACGCGAGCGCCCTCTTTGGCGGCGGTGAGCGCCGCCGTCAGGCCGGCGCCGCCGGATCCGACGATGACGACGTCCACCTCGGTCGGGATGCCCTCCTCGGGGACCCTGCCGATGGAGCCGGGGAACCGGTTGGAACTGTTGGTCATGTCTTCTTCCTCTGAGATGGGTGCGTTAGGGCGGGCGCCGCGCTGGGTCGTCGGGTGCTACCAGTTGGCAGGCGCGTCGCTGGCCGGGAAGGAGTCGTGCCCCCAGATATCGAGAAGGTCCGGCACAGTCGTCTCGGCATCGACGCGGCGCTTCGGGTGCGCGGGGGAAGCGGGCAGCTCTGAACGCGGGCGTCGCTCTCGCATGACGCGCGGGGCGGTGCGTGAGGCAATGAGTGTCGCGATCATCTCGCACTCCTTCGATTGGCGGGCTTCCCTGTGGGCAACGAACAAGATGGTTGGAATACTCCAATCAAAAGAGTGGCAGTAGTCTCGCCGCATGGATCGAGGAGCGCCCGGGCCCGCCGCTGACGCCGCGGTCGCGCTTGAGCGAGCGGTGCCGATGCTGGTGCGGTGGTTCACGGGCAGCGACGTCAAGCGCTCGATGCTTGCGGCCGCGGAACGGAACCTCTCCTTCGACGGACGCCTGTCCGCCGGACGCCGATAACCCTCAACCAACCCCAGCTACACCGGAAAGTTGGCTCTGGCGCAGATGCGGTGGTGCGGCCTCGCGGCGTTTCACGAACGAGTGCTCGAGTGTGGTCTGTGATCGTGCTCCCTGTGCGGTCATGATCTTGAAGAGTTCCTGTTCCCCGGGCTGTCCTCGCTGGTGGTCGAGGACGCGTTTGTCGTCGATGCCGTGGTGCGGGCAGGGCGCGCAGCTCCGGGGTGGACGCCACGTGCCCATCGTGCGGGACACGATCGGAACGCGTGCACGCCTAGACTGCTGCCCGCACCTCACCGCCCTGCTCGGGCATGTCCGCGACTTCGCGGCACTGCTGACCGAGCGGTGGGGCGAGGACCTGCACGGCTGGACGAGCGCCGTCGACAGCAGCGGCCTACCGGCCTTGCACGGGTTCGTCCGCCGCCTGCGCAAGGACTTGCCCGCCGTCGTGGCCGGGCTGACCCTGCCCTACAGCAACGGCCCCATCGAAGGCGCGACACCAAGGTCAAACTGCTCAAGCGACAGATGTATGGACGAGCCGGCTTCGCAGTGCTCCGCCGACGCATCCTGCTCAGCTGACCCGCCGTGCCACCGCTTCTGCGCCAGAGCCGGAATGTTGACAGTCCCACGACCGGGGTCAGCTGGGCCGCGAATGCCCCGGCGCAGCACCGGATCGTCGGCTCGAGGTCTCAACCCCGACCGCTCCGGGTGACACTTACCGCCGCTGGCTCGCAGGCGATGCCGCATAGTGTTCCGGCGCTGGTCCGACGGGTGCGCCGCCAACTCGAGTTGTGGGCCGCACAGTCCGGCGCTCACGCCGGCGGCCCGGTGGTCGTCGACCTGTCCGAGCTGACGGTGCTCGGCGTGGCGGTGTGTTCACGCGTTGATCGAGGCCGAGCTGACCTCGGTGATCGGCGCCGGCCAGCATGAACGCAGCTCCGCGCAGCGCAACAGCCACCGCCCGCGCACCCTCACCAGCACCATAGCAATCTGGGGCTGCGCATCCCGAAGCTGCGCACAGGTTCGTTCTTCCAGTCGCTGTTGGAGCGGCGCCGCCGCATCGACCAGGCCCTGTCCGCGGTGGTGATGGAGGCCTACCCGCACGGGGTGTCCACCCGCAAGGTCGACGACCTGGTCCGCGCCCTGGGCACGGACACCGGGATCTCCAAGTCAGAGGTGTCGCTCGCGGATCTGCGCCGACCTCGACGAGGAAGTCGGCGCGTTGCGCGACCGCTCCTGGCGATCGGCAGTTCCCGTACGTGTTCCTGAATGCCACCTACTGCAAAGCCCGGGTGAACCGCCGCGTGGTCTCCCAGGCGGTGGTGGTCGGCACCGGGGTGGCCGCGGCCGGGCGCCGCGAGGTCCTCGGGTTCGCCGTGGGCGACAGCGAGGACGGCGCGTTCTGGACCGCGATCACGGTGCTGAAGGCTTGACCAAGCGGGCCACCGGGCACTGCGCCTGCAGCAATTCAGCGGTCGAGGTGCCGTCCAGGACATCGCCTGGGTTGTCGGGGTTCACCCGGTTGGTCACGCCGACGACGATTCGAGGCTGGCCCGAGTTCCTCAACGACGTCGGGTGCGGCATCGGAGGGCACCGCAAGGCTGATCACCTCGGCCGCGGCGACGGCTTCGGAATTGCCATGATCACGTTCATCGTCGGTGCCTTCGTCTCCGACACTCGACGCCGACGAAGGCGATCAGCAGGACGAGGTAGGTGATGGCGACCCCGAGGGCGAGGACGGTGCCGCCCACCAGGGCGGCTTCGGCGACCATGCCGCAGTGCAGCAGTACCCCGATGACCCCGGCGATGCAGGCCAGCCGACGCTCGCCCGGCTCCGGGATGGAAGCGTGCTCTTCATCGGCCCCTGCGTGGGCGGTCCGGTCCGCGGGCACGCACCGGTCCGGGCTGCGCAGTTCGTGCTCGAGGTGGGCGAGTGCGGATCGCTCGTGTCGGGTCAGCGGACGCGCCCCGTGCGCGTCGAGGGCGGTGTCGCGCCCTGGCTGCCACCGCCCGGTGCGCCGGCTCATCGGGACCGCGGGTCGTCGTCGGGCTCCTGTTCACGGCCGACGGCTTGGGCGGCACGCTCCGATGGCGCGGCGTGGCCCCCGACGTGGGCCTCGGCGCGAGCACGCTTCACCAGGTGCGGGTAGTGCAGCTCGAAGGCCGGGCGCTCGGAGCGGATCCGGGGCAGTTCGGTGAAGTTGTGCCGCGGCGGCGGGCAGCTGGTGGCCCATTCCAGCGAGTTCCCGAAGCCCCACGGGTCGTCGACGGTGACCACCCGGCCGTAGCGGTAGCTGCGGAACACGTTCCAGATGAACGGCAGGATCGACACACCCAGCACGAACGCCCCGACCGAGCTGATCATGTTCAGGGTGGTGAAGCCGTCGGTGTTGAGGTAGTCGACGTAGCGTCGCGGCATGCCCTCGTTGCCCAGCCAGTGCTGGACCAGGAACGTGGTGTGGAACCCGATGAAGGTCAACCAGAAGTGCAGCTTACCCAGGGACTCGTCGAGCATCCGGCCGGTCATCTTCGGGAACCAGAAGTAGATGCCGCCGTAGACGCCGAACACGATCGACCCGAAGAGCACGTAGTGGAAATGTGCCACCACGAAGTAGGTGTCCGAGACGTGGAAGTCGATCGGCGGGGAGGCCAGCAGCACGCCGGTAAGGCCACCGAAGAGGAACGTGGCGAGGAAGCCGACCGAGAACAGCATCGGTGTCTCGAAGGTGAGCTTGCCCTTCCACATCGTGCCGATCCAGTTGACGAACTTGATGCCCGTCGGGATCGCGATAAGGAACGTGGTGAACGAGAAGAACGCCAGCAGCACCGCTCCGGTCGCGTACATGTGGTGCGCCCACACCGCCGAGGAGAGCATGGCGATGGCGATGGTGGCGAAGACCAGGGTCTTGTAGCCGAAGATCGGCTTGCGGGCGAACACCGGAATGATCTCGGTCATGATCCCGAAGAAGGGCAGCAGCACGATGTAGACCTCGGGGTGGCCGAAGAACCAGAACATGTGCTGCCAGAGAATCACGCCGCCGTTGGCCGGGTCGAACACGTGAGCGCCCAGGTGCCGGTCCGCGGCCAGGCCGAGCAGCGCTGCGGTGAGCACGGGGAACGCGATCAGGATCAGCAGCGACGTGACGAAGATGTTCCAGGTGAAGATCGGCATCCGGAACATCGTCATGCCGGGGGCGCGCATGCAGATGATCGTGGTGATGAAGTTGACCCCGCCCAGGATCGTGCCCAGGCCCGCCACCGCCAGCCCCATGATCCAGAGGTCGGCGCCGGCGCCCGGCGAGCGGATCGCGTCGGACAGCGGGGTGTAGGCGAACCAGCCGAAGTCCGCCGCGCCGCCGGGCGTGAGGAACGACGACATGACGATCAGGGCGCCGAAGAGGAACAGCCAGTAGGAGAAGGCGTTGAGCCGCGGGAATGCGACGTCCGGGGCGCCGATCTGTAGCGGCACGATGTAGTTCGCGAAGGCGAAGATGATGGGCGTGGCGTAGAGCAGCAGCATGATCGTGCCGTGCATGGTGAACAGTTGGTTGTACTGCTCGCTCGAGAGGAACTGCTGCTCCGGGCGCGCCAGTTCTGCCCGGATCAGCAGCGCCATCGCCCCACCGATCATGAAGAAGACGAACGACGTGACCATGTACAGGATCGCTATGTCCTTCGGGTCCGTCGTGCGCATCATCCGTAGGAGCGTGGAGCCCTTTCCGGTCCGGCGGGCCGGGTAGGGGCGGGTAGCGATCGGTTTCGGCTCGACAGCGGTCATGCCTTCGCTCCGTCGTGTGAGGGTTGCGGGCGAGCTCGCGAAACTTCAGGCGAGCGGACTAAACGCTAGCAGCAACTAGACACATGTCAACTCAGTACTTGACAGTCGTCAATCGGAGGGGCAGGTTGTCGACATGGGCGATGCATACGAGCGAAGCGCCGAGACCACTCTCGGGGCGCCCTCGTCCACCCGTGAGCGGATCCTTCGTGCCGCGGTGGAACTGCTCACCACCAGCGGGGCTGGCCGGGTCACCATGGCCGGCGTCGCGCGAGCCAGCGGCGTGTCCCGTCAGGGCGTCTACCTCAACTTCGAGTCTCGTGCCAGCCTGCTGTCGGCCCTCGTGCGACATCTCGACGACTCCCTCGGATTCACCGCTGCGGTCGACCAGGCCCGCCGGCTGCCCCCGGTGGAGGCGTTCACCGCGCTCGTGCACGCCTGGTGCGACCACTTGCCGCGCATCTACCCCGTCGCGGCCGAGCTACTCAGTGCCGGACAAGACGAAAATGTCGCTGTCGCCGAGCGGCTCAGCGGGCTCCATGGCGCCCTGCACGCCGCCCTTTCCCGTGTCCAGGACAACGGCGCCCTCGCCCCGGCCTGGACCGTCGAGGCCGCAGCGGACTGGGCCTGGGCCCTCAGCCACGTCACGTCCTGGCAGCACCTCGTCGAGGAACGCGGATGGCCGGCAGCCGCCTTCCGCGACCAGCTACTGCACACCCTCACCCAGCAGCTGCTCATCTCGACAGGGACCGGCCGGCGGGCGGGGCTCGCTGAACCGGGGGCCGTTGAGGCACTCGCGTGGTAGCGCCGCAGCGGGTCCGGTGCGTCCTCGAGGTGTCGTCATCGATCTCCCCGCCCCGTCCGTTTGCACGTGCTCAGGGCGGGGCAGCCCGGATCGCGCCCGGTTCCTCCAAGACGCCCGCGAGTTGCTCGATGCTCGCCCGGATGGCTCGTGTGCGGTGCTCGCCCAACGCCAGGACCAGGGCCTCGGCCATGCGGATGCGAATGGCCTCGACCTGCGCTACCACGATCCGCCCACGTTCGGTGACGTGCAGCATCCTCGCTTCGGACAGACAAGCGGCCGCAGCTGGGTGGTGATGGCGGCCTACTAGCGCGCGCTCCTGCAGCGCCTGCACGGTGGCGGCCGCGGCAGTGTCGGCCTGGCGGGTTGCGCGAGCGACGGCGCGCGCATGATCAGCACCTTCGGAAACCGCGAGCAGAGCCTCCAGCTCACCGAGCCGCAGTCCCGTCATCGCCTCGATCCGGGACAGCAGGCTCGTTGGCCTGGTGAGTCGATCGAGCTGATCGGCCAGCTCAAGGACGTCGCTCGCACGGGCGGCGCCACGTAGTGCTCGGAGCTCGAACTCTACTGGGGGCGGCTGCACCCATCTACTCCTTCCGACTGGCCGAGCCTGCTGGTCGTTCTCCGGGCCGCGATCATCGCCGGTGCACGGCGTCGCGGACGGCGGCCTCTCCGCCATTGGGTTGCACGTCTCAGCGGGCAGAGGTGGAGCCGTGTTCGGCATGAGCGCGGTGGAGCAGGGCCATCAGCTCCTGCTCTTCGCGGATCTGCGCGCGATACTTCTCCGGCAGCGCACGAATCTTCGCCTGCTCGGCGAGGAGCTTGCCGAAGATGTCCGCCCGGCGGATCGGGTCCTTCGCCATGTCGAGGTACTCGGCCGCGTGCCGGCGGGCGGCGGCCACTGCGTTCTGCGCCTTGCCCCTGGCGCTGGTCAACGAGGCGAGCACGGTGACGGCGAGGACGCCGATGATCACGGCGAGGGACACCCCGGTGCCGATCTCGACGACGTCGACCGGCTGCCCGTTGTTGATGAACGGAACGTTGTTCTCGTGCAGGGCATGCAGGACCAGCTTGACGCCGATGAACCCGAGGATCGCCGCGAGACCGTAGCTGAGGTAGATCAGCCGGTCGAGGAGTCCGTCGATGAGGAAGTAGAGCTGGCGCAGCCCCAGCAAGGAGAACGCAGTGGCGGTGAAGACCAGGTACACGTTCTGGGTCAGCCCGAAGATCGCTGGAATGGAGTCAAGGGCGAACAGGATGTCGGTCCCGCCGATGGCGACCATCACCAGCAGCATGGGGGTCATGACCCGCTTGCCGTTCTCACGGTGAACAGCTTGTCCCGGTCGTAGTGCTCGGAGGTATGGAAGATCCGCCGGACGAACCGGATCATGACGTTCTCCCTGTCGTCGTCGCGCGAGGCGGGCCGGAGCAGGTTGATCGCTGTGATCAGCAGGACCAGGCCGAACAGGTAGAACGCCCAGGCGAACGAGTTGATCAGCGCGGCGCCGAGGAAGATGAACCCGGTCCGGGCGATCAGGGAGAACACGATGCCGAACAGCAGGACCTTCTGCTGATCGGCGCGCGGCACTCTGAAGGTCGCCATGATGATCAGGAACACGAACAGGTTGTCGACCGACAACGCCTTCTCGGTGACGTAGCCGGCGAAGTACTCCGCCCCCATCGCCGTACCGCCGAAGGCCGTGACAGCGACACCGAACAGGATCGCGATGCTCACGTAGAGGGTCGACCAGACTGCGGCCTCGCGCAGGCTGGGAATGTGCGCTTTGCGCACATGGAAGATGTAGTCGAAGGCAAGCAGGGCGACGATCCCGATGATCGTCGCCCCCCAGACGACCCCTGGCACCGCCATTGGGCACTCCTGAACGGCGTCGGCCCGGCCGGCGTGGGCCGGGGCGGAACCGCGCACGCCGGCCGCGGCACCGATGGATCAAGAATTGAAAAGACGCCCGCCCGGTCTGTTGCCGGCATCCGCAGCGCGCCGAACCGACCGACGGGCTACGCGACCGTTGTGGTCATCGGACTGCGGCGGTCAGCGGCCACACGCGGTCGGTACGACCGCTCCTGTCAGGCGATGCCGGCGACGCGGGCGGCCTCGTCGAGGCAGCCGGCCTCGACCTCCACGGCGTAGTGGGCGGCCTGGAGGTTCTCGACACTGGCGAAATCGCGTTGCCCGTGGGTGGCCCAGTGCGCGACGAGCCCGAATGCCGCGCCCCACACTCCCCCGAGCACGAGGCCACCGAAGAGTGCCGCCACCACCCAGGTCTCCGAGCCCGCCGCGAGCAGACCGAACAGAAGGCCCACCAGCAGACCGAACCAGGCGCCGCCCGCGGCGCCGGCGGCCGCGGCGCGTGCCTTGGTCAGTCGCCCGGTGACCTGCTCGACGGTTCTGATCCCGGTACCGACGATCCTGACCATCCCGACCGGGAAGCCCCGATCCGAAAGCCGGTCGACCAGTTCCTGAGCCGGCCCGTAGCTATCGAACTCCCGCAGCACTTGCGAACCGGTGCGGGCAGCGTGCTCGTCGTCGGTGTAGCTAGCGCTCATTGCCGTCCTCTCGTCTCGTCGGTCGTGCGTACACCAGTTGCAACGCACCACTTAGTTGGATGGTTCCATCGAACCGTGTGAGTAGCATCGCCGTATGATCGAGGAGACGCAGCGGGCAAGGCCGGACGAGTCAGACAAGGTCGGGAGGCGAGTGCTCACCGGGGTGACCCAGATCGTGCGATGGGCCACGCGCGGCGACGTACGTCGTCGGCTACTCGGCGCGGCCGGTCGCGAGCTGTCGGTGGTGGAGGTGGATCTGCTGCGCACGGTTGTGGCGCACGGGCCGATGCGTGTCTCGGAGCTCGCCGAGGCGAAGGGCGTGGACAAGTCAACCGTCGTCCCGCCCGTCAAACGGCTGGAGGAGCGTGGCCTGCTCGAGCGCAGCCCCGATCCTCGCGACCGACGCGGTGTCCTGCTGGTCGCCACCGCCCGTGGACGCCGCGTACGGCGGGACATGGACACCGCGGGCGCTGCGGTGTTCGACGAGATCCTTCACAGTTGGCCGGCCGCCGACCGCCGGGCCCTGGCCGAGCTCCTCGACCGCCTGACCCGCGACCTGGCCGAACAACCGACCGGGCGCAGCGCCACCTCGCCATCGGAGGTCGTCTGAGCACGCCGTGCACGGGCTGCATCGGCTCAGCCGAGGCTCAGCCGAGGCTCAGGGGTCTGTCGGGACTGCGGAGGCTGGTCGGGGCCCCGGTGCATCGCCTATGCCTACCACCGGCGACCTGGGCTACGAATGGAACGAGTCGTCGTCCCGGCGACCTCACTTGATTGGTCGACGCTGGAGGACACCCGGGCCGAGGTGGTTTGCTTCGACAACGTCGGGCAAGACCCTCTGACGAGGCCCACGACTTGCCGACCACTGCCATGCGTTCGGAGGCGCTGTGAACACATCGCAGGTGTTGAGCGCGATCGAGGCCGCGCGGGCGTGGCAGGAGGAGTTCTACCGGGACCTGCACGCCCATCCCGAGCTGTCGCACCAGGAACGGCGCACGGCGGAGCGGGTGAGCGAGCGGCTGCGCCACGCCGGTTACGAGGTGCACGAGGGCATTGGTGGCACCGGCGTGGTGGGTGTGCTGGGCAACGGCACGGGCCCGACGGTGCTGTTGCGCGCCGACATGGACGCGCTCCCGGTGCGGGAGGACACCGGCCTGCCGTACGCCAGCACTGTCACCGCGACCGACCCCGCGGGCGACGAGGTGCCGGTGGCCCACGCGTGCGGGCACGACGTGCACGTGAGTTGCCTGCTCGGCGCCGCCCAGGTGCTCGGCGCCGGCCGGGACACGTGGCAGGGCACTCTGGTGGCGTTGTTCCAGCCGGCCGAGGAGACCGGCGACGGCGCCCGCGGCATGGTCGACGAGGGGCTGACCGACCTGATTCCGGCTCCGGATGTGGCCTTGGCTCAGCACGTGCTGCCGGCGCCGGCCGGGCAGGTGGGCACGCTCGCCGGGCCGGTGCTCTCCGCCGCGGACAGTATGCGGATCACCGTGCACGGACGCGGGGCGCACGGGTCGATGCCGCATGCCGCAGTCGATCCCGTCGTGCTCGCAGCAATGATCGTGATTCGGTTGCAGACGATCGTCTCGCGGGAGACCCCGCCCGGGGAGACCGCGGTGTTGACCGTGGGCTCGCTGCGGGCCGGCAGCAAGAGCAACGTCATCCCGGACCGCGCCGTGCTCGAGCTGAACGTCCGCACCTACAGCGAGAGCACGCGGACCACGATCCTGGATGCGATACGCCGGATCGTGACCGCGGAATGCCAGGCGTCGGGATGCCCGCGGGAGCCGGAGTTCGCGCTGTTCGACCGGTTCCCGCTCACCACCAACGACGCCGCGGTGACCGACCGCGTGGCCCGCGCGTTTGGCGAGGCCTTCGGCGAGCGAGCCGGCCAACTGGAGCAGCAGACCGCGAGCGAGGACTTCAGCGACATCCCCACGGCGCTCGGCGTCCCCTACACCTACTGGGGTATCGGCGGCATCGACCCGCAGACCTACCAGCAGGCGCACGAGGCGGGCCGGGTCGCACAGGACATCCCGGTCAACCACTCCCCGGGCTTTGCCCCGGTCCTCCAGCCCACCCTCGACACCGGTACCCAGACCCTCGTCGTCGCCGCACTCGCGTGGCTGGCTCCGTAGCTCACCGGTGGTCGTCGCGGCCCTCGTCCTGGTGGTGGCCGCGATCACGGTGGGGACGGCCGCTGCCGGGCGGGCCGGGCGCGTTCAGCTGGAACCGGACTCCGACCATCCTGACCGCGAAGCAGACCGCCGCGGCGCCGAGGGCCGCCGGTAGCCCATAGGTCCCGGTGCGGACGGCGGCGGCCGTGAGGGCGGCGGCGATCAGCGCCGGGATCGCGTACAGGTCGGAGTGCAGCACCGACGGGATCCGCCGGATCAGCACGTCGCGGATCGTGCCGCCGCCCACGGCGGTGATCGCGCCGAGCAGGATCGCCGGGCCGACGCCGAGACCGAACTCCAGCGCCTTGACCGTCCCGATCACCGCGAACACGCTCAACCCGACGGCGTCGAGCACGACGATCGACATCTCCAGCCGGTCCAGCCACCGGCTCAGCACGAACGCGACCACGCCACCGCCCAGGGCGAGAGCAAGGTAGCGCCAGTCGCCGAACGCGGCCGGAGGTATCGCACCGATCAGCACGTCACGCGTGATCCCGCCGCCGAGTGCGGTGATCATCGCGAGGGCGAGGACACCGACGATGTCGAGCCGCGCCGTGCGGACCGCGGTCAACGCGCCGTTGAGGCCGAACACGAACGTGCCGGCCAGATCCAGCGCGAGCAGCAACGGTGGCTCGGACGTCACGTCGCCATCTTCACAGCGCCTCGTCGTCTACGCCGTTCCGATCCATAGGGTGCTGCGCCGAGCTGCCCAGTTGGACGACTACCAGAACGTCCGAGGCCACCACTGCACGATCATGCGATCGTAGCTGGACGCCTGGCTTGACCAGCAACCTCTACCCGCCCAAGAGTTCCATCAGAATCTGAGCTCGGCGCCGAATCAGCCCAAAGGCCGCCACCCAACACCCACCGCATGAGACCTACTGCATGTCGATGTGGAAAGGCGCGGTGGCAGGTCCGATGGGCAAGCGGGAGTGGCACCGCTGCGGTCCTCGTCCTCGGGCTCGTGGACGAGCGAGGCGCGGCTCGCCCGGCTCGCGCAGGATGACGTCCTCGTCAGAGCCCAAACCGCCCATCTGGCAACCCAGACCCGGCTCGGGCCAGCCGTAGACCGGGCTGGCGGCATAGGCGCAGAACATGCCGATCGCGTTGGCCTCGGCCCGCTGCGTGGTCAGCGCGATCGGACGCTCACCGGAGCGGCGCTCGGCCAGGAAGTCCTCGAGATCAGCCGGCCGCCAGGTCCACGGATAGTCGCCCGCGTACTGCTGGATCCTTATGACAAGCCGCGTCCGTGTCTCGATGGTCGCCGTGACCAGCCCGCGGGCCAGCATCTGTGCCCGCCAGCCGTCCACCACGGCCTCGAAGACCCGATCCTCGGCGCGGAAGAGCCCGACGCTGCTGTCGCGCAGCACCCGCGGCACGAACCCCGGCACAGCGTCCACTCAGCCACCTCGCGCCGTGGAACCCTGCATCTAATCCAGGAACACGTTCCTGAAGGACGCCAGCGGCGACGTCGTCTGGAAGTTCCGTCGCGACATGCTGTCGCTGGCAGCCGAGTGCCACGTCAGGACGATCGTCTGCATCATCGACCACGGCGCCCGCTACCGGTCGCTCGACGTCGTCGGCGTCGGACAACAACTGCTGAAGTGGCTCTTCGAGCGCTACTCAATGTTCCTCATCGGCGTTCGCGACACGGGCATCATGATCGCTGATAGGGGCTCTTCCGGATTTAGAGTGCGAGGGCTCCGCAGTGCAGTAGCGACCGGATGCGGTAGTTGATCAGGTTGCGGAACCCGAGGGCGTTGCGACG
>NZ_JBEZDN010000148.1:9448-19136 GCF_040648315.1 Pseudonocardia sp. NPDC049154 | reverse complement strand
CACGCCGGAGCCGCCCGGCTCGTGGCGGGCGCCCGCTCGGCCGCCGCCCGGGAGCGGGCCTCCGCCGCCGGGGCCGACGCCGTGGTCGCGCTGGACACCGACGACGTCGCCGAGCTCGCGGGCCGGTTCGCCGAGGCCGCCGGCGGCCCGGCCCAACTGGTCCTCGACCCGCTCTACGGCGTGCCGGCCGCCGCCGCGGCCCAGACGCTCGGGCCCGGCGGACGGCTGGTCAACCTCGGCAGCTCCGCCGGGGAGACCTTCCCGGTCGACTCGTCGACGCTGCGCAGCCGCTCGCTGCGGGTGCTCGGCTACACGAACAACGCCCTGACCAGGGAGGAGCGCGCCGAGTCGGTCGCCCACCTCGCCGGGCAGGAGCTGACCGTCGCCCACGAGACCGTCCCGCTCGCGGACGCCGGCGCGGCCTGGGAACGCCAGGCCGCGGGCGCTGCGCAGGGCCGGATCGTCCTCGTCGTCTGACCCCCTGGAGGACCCCGTGTCGCCGTCGCTTCCGCTGCTGCCCACCTCCCTGGTCGGCAGCTACGCCCAGCCCGAGTGGCTGATCGACCGCGCCCGACTGGCCGGCCGCTTCCCGCCCCGGGTTCGCGCCCGCGAGCTCTGGCGGATCCCGCCGGAGCACCTCGCCGAGGCCCAGGACGACGCGACCCGGGTCGCGATCCGGGAGCAGGAGGAGGCCGGGCTGGACATCGTCACCGACGGGGAGATCCGGCGGGAGAGCTACTCCAACCACTTCGCCACCGCGCTCGAGGGCGTCGACGTCGACAACCCCGGCACCGCGCTGGACCGCAGCGGGCACCCCAACCCGGTTCCGCGGATCGTCGGGCCGATCTCCCGCCCGCGCCCCGTGCAGGTCGACGACCTGCGCTTCCTCAAGGCGCACACCGACCGCACGGTGAAGATGACGGTCCCGGGGCCCTTCACCATGTCCCAGCAGGCGCAGAACGACCACTACCCCGACCTGGAGTCCGCGGCGATGGGCTACGCCGCCGCCGTGAACGACGAGATCCGGGACCTGTTCGCGGCGGGCGCCGACGTCGTCCAGATCGACGAGCCGTACCTGCAGGCGCGCCCCGACGCCGCCCGGGCCTACGGGCTCGCCGCGCTGAACGCCGCGCTCGAGGGCATCACCGGTACCACCGTCGTGCACCTCTGCTTCGGCTACGCGGCGATCATCCACGAGCGCCCCGAGGGGTACTCGTTCCTGCCCGAGCTGGCCGGCTGCACCGCCGACCAGATCTCCATCGAGACCGCGCAGTCCGGGCTGGACCTGGGCGTGCTCGCCGACCTCGGGGACAAGACGATCCTCCTCGGCGTGATCGACCTGTCCGACCACGCCGTGGAGTCCGTCGAGACGGTCGCGGCACGGACGCGGCGCGCCTTCGACCGCCTCCCGCCCGAGCAGATCGTCATCGCCACGGACTGCGGGATGAAGTACCTGCCGCGCGACTCGGCCGTCGGCAAGATGCGGGCGATGGCGGGCGCCGCGGCCCTGCTCCGGGAGGAGCTCGCGTGACCGGACTCAGCCGAGCGAGTCGCGCCAGGCGATCCACTCCTTGAGCAGCGAGAGGTCGTAGTCCGGCCCGCCGACGCCCACCGTGAACAGCGAGACCCCGACGTCGAGGAGCTCCTGTGCGGCCTCCGCCGGCGGCTTCTGCACGCCGCAGGACCGGACGATCTCGCCGGGGTCCCTGCCGATGTCGCGGCAGTGCCCGTCGAGCACGGCGCACTTGTGCCGGACGGTGTCGGCGTCGCCGAAGCCGTGCCAGATCGTGGCGTGCTCGGCGGTGAAGCGCAGTGTCTTCTTCTCCCCTCCGCCGCCGATGAGGATCGGGATGTCGCGGGTCGGGGCCGGGTTGAGCCTCGACCAGCGGTCGCGGATGCGCGGCAGGGCCTCGCCCAGGTCGTCGAGCCGGCGGCCGGCGGTCTTGAAGTCGTAGCCGTACTCGGCGTAGTCCTTCTCGAACCAGCCCGAGCCGATGCCGAGGATGAGCCGGCCCTGCGAGATGTGGTCGACGGTGCGGGCCATGTCGGCCAGCAGCTCGGGGTTGCGGTAGCTGTTGCAGGTCACGAGCGCGCCGATCTCGACGCGGCTCGTGGTCTCGGCCCAGGCCCCGAGCATGGTCCAGCACTCGAAGTGCTTGCCGTCGGGGTCGCCGTAGAGCGGGAAGAAGTGGTCCCAGTTGAAGACGACGTCGGCGCCGGCCTCCTCGGCGGCGAGCAGCGTGTCGCGGATGCGGCCGTAGTCGGCGTGCTGCGGCTGCAGCTGCAGCCCGATGCGGACGGGAGCGGTCATGCCGCCAATCGTGCTCTCGATCGTGCGCTCGGACATCCCGGGGCCGATGAGTTCTCACGCCGTTCACGGTCCACCGGCCGTCGACCCGAGGAGGCACACCATGATCAGCGGCATCCACACCGTGGCGCTCACCGTGCGGGACCAGGACCGGGCGCTGGAGTTCTACGTCGGGGCGCTGGGCCTGGAGAAGCGGAGGGACGCCCCCTTCGGCGAGGGCCGCTGGATCGAGGTGGCCCCGGCCGGCTCGGCGACGTCGATCGCCCTGGTCGCCGGCGAGCCCGCACCGGGCGGGCTGGGTACCGCGGTCCGGCTCGCCAGCCCGGACGCCGACGCGGCCCACGCCGACCTGCGGGAGCGCGGCGTCGACGTCGATCCCGAGGTGCTGCGCCTGGGCGAGTACGCCCCACCCATGTTCACCCTGCGCGACCCGGACGGGAACGTGCTCGTGGTGGTCGAGATCACCCAGTAGCGGTCAGTCCTGACTGTTACTGTCCGGGCATCCCCAGCGCAGAGGAGGAGCCCGTGAGCGAGCAGGACGCCCTCGCCCGCCGCACGATCCTGATGTCCGGCGGCAGCCGCGGCATCGGGCTGGCCATCGCCGTCGCCGCCGGCCGGCGCGGCGCCAACGTCGTGATCCTGGCCAAGACCGACCAGCCCGACCCGCGCCTGCCCGGCACGGTGCACACCGCCGTCGCCGAGATCGAGCAGGCCGGCGGGCAGGCCCTCGCCGTGGTCGGCGACGTCCGCAAGGAGGAGGACGTCGAGCGCGCCGCGGCGCAGGCCGTCGAGCGGTTCGGCGGGATCGACATCGTGGTCAACAACGCCTCGGCGCTGAACCTCACCGGCACCGAGGAGCTCAGCGTCAAGCGCTACGACCTGATGCAGCAGATCAACTCGCGCGGCACGTTCCTCCTGTTCAAGGCCGCGCTCCCGCACCTGCGCAAGTCCGACCGGGCGCGGGTGCTCACCCTCTCGCCGCCGGTCACGATGGCGCCGCACTGGCTCGGGAAGTTCCCGGCCTACGCGCTCTCCAAGTTCGGAATGACGATCCTGACGCTGGGCTGGGCCGCCGAGTTCGCCGACGCCGGCATCGCCGCCAACTGCCTGTGGCCCGAGACCGCGATCAAGACCGCGGCCGTGCAGAACCTGCTCGGCGGCACCGACACCGTGGACCGCTCGCGCGACCCGGAGATCATGGCCGACGCCGCCGTCGCCGTGCTGTCCCTGCCGCCGCAGCGCAGCGGCGAGACCTTCATCGACGTGCAGATCCTGCGCGAGACCGGCGTCACCGACTTCACCCGCTACGGCGGCGGCGACGACCCCGAACTCGACTTCTTCGTCGACGAGCTCAGCTGATTTCTCGTCCAGACCGGTGAACGGCGCTCTCGCTCATTCCGGGTGAGCGAGAGCGCCGTTCGCTCCTGCCCTGGCGCCCGGTCAGAAGCCGATGGGCAGGCCCGCGTAGTTCTCGGCGAGGCCCATCCGGCCCGCCTCGCTGGCCGCGACCCAGCGCAGCTGCGAGAGCTGGAGCTGGGCGTCGAACGGGTCGCCGGACTGGTGCAGCATCGTCGTCATCCACCAGGAGAAGTGGGTGCAGCGCCAGACCCGGCGCAGGGCCGTGTCCGAGTAGGCGTCGGCGAGCGCGGGGTCCTTGTCGCGCAGCAGCGCGGCCAGCGCCGGGGCGAGCAGCGCGACGTCGGCCACCGCGAGGTTGAGCCCCTTCGCGCCGGTGGGCGGCACGATGTGGGCGGCGTCGCCGGCGAGGAAGAGCCGGCCGTGGCGCATGGGCTGCTGCACGAAGCTGCGCATCGGCAGCACGGACTTCTCGGTGACGGGGCCGGGGGTGAGGGTCCAGCCGTCCTGGCCGTGGCCGAGGCGGGTGGCGAGCGCGTCCCAGATCCGGTCGTCGGACCATTCGTCGATGTCGGTGCCGTTCGGGACCTGCAGGTAGAGCCGGGAGACGTGCTCCGAACGCATGGAGTGCAGCGCGAAGCCGTCCGGGTGCCAGGCGTAGATCAGCTCGTCGGTCGACGGCGCGACGTCGGCGAGGATGCCCAGCCAGGAGTACGGGTAGACGCGCTCCCAGGTCTGCTTGACGGCGTCGGGCACGGCGGCGCGGGAGGGGCCGAAGGAGCCGTCGCAGCCCACGACCACGTCGGCGTCGAGACGCTCGGCGGTGCCGTCCGGGCCGGTGAAGGTGACGTAGGGCTGCTCCGTCTCCAGGTCGTGCACCGCGGTGTCGGTGACCTCGTAGCGGATCTCCTGACCGGAGGCCTCGCGCGCCTTCCCGAGGTCCTTGGTCACCTCGGTCTGCCCGTAGACGGTGACGCTGCGACCGACGAGGTCCACGAAGTCGAGGTGATGGCGCTCGCCCGGCCACTGCAGGTAGATGCCGCGGTGCTCGTCGCCCTCCCGGGCGAGCCGCTCCCCCAGCCCGACCTCGTGCAGCAGCTGCACGGTGGAGTGCTCCAGGATGCCCGCGCGGATCCGCGCCTCGACGTACTCGCGGGAACGGGTCTCGACGATCACCGACTCGACGCCCGCGCGGTCGAGCAGGTGGGACAGGAGGAGCCCGGCGGGGCCGGCGCCGACGATGGCGACCTGGGTACGCATGGGAGGAGTGTGTCCGCCCGGCCGCCCGACGCCTAGCGCGACCTTTCACTCAGTGGAAAGCGAACGGCCGATACCGGCCGCCGCGACCTGCAGGGCCGCCACCAGCCGGGCCCGCCCGCGCCGCAGGTCGGGAACGACGAGCCCGAGCGCGGCCACGACCTGGCCGTCCGCGCCGCGTCGCACCGGGACCGCGACCGAGCAGGCGCCGGGGCTCATCTCCTCGACGGTCTGCGCGAACCCCTCGCGGTGCACCCGGCGCAGCTGCTCGCGCAGCCGGCCGGGCTGGGTGATCGTGTACGGGGTGACGCGCGAGAGGTCGGCGAGGACGGCCCGCAACACGTCGTCCGGGGCGTGGGCGAGCAGGACCTTCCCGACGCCGGTGGTGTGCAGCGGGAGCCGCCCGCCGACCCGACTGACCACGGGCACCGTCGCGCGGCCGGAGAGCCGGTCGAGATAGAGCACCTCGGTGCCGGCGCGCTCGGCGAGGTGCACGGTCGCGTGGGTCGCGGCATAGAGGTCGTGCAGGAAGGGCGCGGCGACCTGCCGCAGCTCCGCCTGCACGGGCGCGAGCAGGCCCAGGTCCCACACCCGCCGTCCGACGACGTACCGGTCGCTCCGCCGCTCCAGCCCGCCCAGCCCGACGAGCTCCCCCGCCAGCCGGTGCGCCGTCGCCAGCGGGAGCCCGGCCCGCTCCGCGAGTGCGGTCAGCGAGAGCGCCCGATGCTCGGCGTCGAACGCCCCGAGCAGCGCAAACACCCGCGACGCCACACTCGCCCCCGGGGTCGACAGGTTGCCCGCCACACTCCCGATCCTCCCACTCGGCGACAACCACCCCCGCCCGCGAGTCGGGAGTTCCGGCACCGCGAGTCGCGAGTTCCGGCACCGCGAGTCGCGCTCTGGCCCCCGCGAGTCGCGCCCTCCGCACCCGCGAGTCGGGGCCGGCGACGTGGCACGACAAGTCGGCCGCAGGTGGAGCTTGAGCAGGCCGCCGCGGGGTGGCGGCACACCCCGAGAAGGAAGAGCGATGACCGCCCCCGCCACTCGGTCCAGGCCCAGCCGGGCGGGGCGCCGTCGACCTCCGGGCACCGGCCGAGCGCGGCCGTCCAGCCGGGCAGACCCGACCGGAACGCCTCGACCAGCGCGGACTTGCCGCCGCCCGCGTCCGCTTCCACGAGCACGACGGCCGCCCCGGACCGGGCGCGGTCGGCCGCGGCCCGCAGCCGCTCCAGCTCGGCGGCCCGCCCCACGATCGGCGGCCCGGGCTCCGGCGCGAGTGCTCGCGGCGCGGCGACGCGCTCGGCCTGGGTGAGGACGTCCTGTTCCACCGCCCCCAGCTCCGGCCCCGGGTCGACGCCCAGCTCCTCGGCCAGCCGTGTGCGCGCCGCCGCGAGCACCGCGAGCGCGTCCGCCTGGCGGCCGGTGCGGTAGAGGGCGAGCGCGAGCAGCCGCACCGCGTTCTCGCGCAGCGGCTGGTCGCGCAGCAGCAGCTCCAGGTCGGGCACGACGTCGGCGGCCCGGCCCCGCGCCAGCCGGGCCTCGGCGAGCCGCTCGGTCGCGACGAGCCGCAGCTCGCCCAGCCGGGCGGCCTCCGGGGGGCCCAGCGCTCGTCGGCGAACTCGGCGAGGGCGGGGCCCGACCAGGAGCGCAACGCCTCGGTCAGCAGCTCCTCCGCCCGGTCCGGCGGGGCGACCGCCGCGGCGTCGAGCAGCGCGCCCACGCGGCGGGAGTCCAGGCCGTCGATGGGCAGCCGTAGCGCGTACCCCGGCGGCTCGCTGACCAGCACCGTCGCCGGGGTGCGCGGCCGCCGATCCGGTTCGAGCACCCGCCGCAGGTGCGAGACGTGGACCTGCAGGGCGCCGAGCGCGCGCGGCGGCGGCTCGCCGCGCCACAGGTCGTCGACGAGCAGGTCGGTCGAGACCACCTCGCCGCCCGCCACGGCGAGCCGAGCCAGCACCGCGCGCTGCCGTGGCCCGCCCAGGTCGACGGGCACGCCGGCGACCTCGGCCCGGTCCGGGCCGAGCACCGCGACCCGGACCACCACGGCGTCGGTCAACCCGATCTTCGCGCGCCCGCCCAGATCGGGCGGGCAAAACAGTCGGTGGTGCCGGGAAACCCGGCCGGAGCCGACTACCCTCCCGGGCATGGCCGCACCGACCCCGCGTCGCACCCAGGGCGAGCGGCGGGCCAGCAGCCACGCGCTGATCCTCGACGCCGCCGTGCGCAGCCTGGTGGAGGACGGCTACTCCGGCGCCACCACCGTGACCATCCAGGAGCGCGCCGGGGTCTCCCGCGGGCGGCTGCTGCACCACTTCCCCTCCCGGACCGCGCTGCTCGTCGCCGCCGCCCAGCACCTCGCCGTCGAGCGGATCACGGACATGGAGAGCTGGCCGCACGCCACGGCCAGCGGCGCCGAGCGCATCGACCGGGCGGTCGAGCTGCTCTGGGAGACCTTCCGCCAGCCCTACTTCTGGGCTGCGATGGAGCTGTGGACGGCCGCCCGCACGGACGAGACCCTGCGCGCCGAGCTGCTGCCGGAGGAACGGCGGCTGGGCCTGGCGATCCAGCACGTGGTCGCGGCGCTGTTCGGGCCGGTCCACTCCACCCACCCGGCGTTCGACGACGTCCGGGAGCTGATGTTCACCAGCATGCGCGGCGTGGCGCTGACCTACGCGATCGACCCGCGCGACCCCACCACGGACCCGCACCTGGACCTGTGGAAGCGGCTCGCGCGGCAGATGCTCACCGACGGTCTGACCTGACCGGTACCCGCGAGAGGACACCATGGAGTTCGAGACGCTCACCGTGGAGGCGAAGGACGGCGTCGCGCAGCTGCGGCTCGACCGGCCCGCCCAGGCCAACGCGCTGAACCGGACGCTCTGGTCGGAGCTGCGCACGGCCGTCGACGCGCTCGACGCCGACCCGACCGTCCGCGTGGTGGTGATTGCGGGCAACGGGAAGCACTTCTGCGCCGGTATCGACCTCGAGATGCTCGGCAGCCTGCGTGCCGGCACAGGGGCGGACTGCGCGGGTCGGGCGGCGGAGGCCCTGCGCCGCACGATCCTCGACCTGCAGGACGTGATCACCAGCGTCGAGCGGTGCCGCGTCCCGGTGATCGCGGCCGTGCACGGAGCGTGCGTCGGCGCCGGGATGGACCTCGCCACCGCCTGCGACCTGCGGTACAGCACCGAGGACGCGCGGTTCGTGGTGAAGGAGATCGACATGGCCGTGGTGGCCGACGTCGGCGTCCTGCAGCGGCTGCCGCGGATCGTCGGCGAGGGCGTGACCCGCGAGCTCGCCTACACCGGCCGGACCGTCAGCGGCGGCGAGGCGCTCGGCCTGCGGCTGGTCAACGGCGTGTACCCCGACGCCGAGGCGCTCACCGTCGGGGTCGCCGAGCTGGCCGCCTCGCTCGCCGCCAAGCCGCCGCTCGCCCTGCGCGGCACCAAGCACGCGATCACCTACGCCCGCGACCACACGGTGGCCGACGCACTGGACCAGGTCGCGACCTGGAACGCGGGCATGCTGATCTCGGCCGACCTCGACGAGGCCCTCGCCGCCGCGATGGAGCGCCGCCCCGCCGTCTACCGCGACTAGAGGCCCCGGCCCTCCTCGGCCGATCAGGTGATCGCGGTTGAGCGCCTAACGACCGTTTGGCAGTGTCGGACGCACACCGAGGGAGGTGCGGACATGCCACGGATCACGCCGCTGCCCGTCGACGAGTCCGGCAACGCGGTCACCAACAGCGTCCTGGCCAGGACGCTGGGCCGGCGCCCCGAGATCCTGAAGGCCTTCGCCCGGCTCGACGCGGCGACCCGGTTCCACGGGCTGCTACCGGGGTCGCTCAAGGAGGCGCTGCGCCGGGCCACCGCGGGCGAGATCGGCTGCGAGTACTGCGCGTCGCTGGACACCGGCGACCGCCCCGGCGCGGCCGACCGGCGCGAGTCGCTCGCCGTGGCCTTCGCCCAGCTCATCGCGCAGGACCCGGCCGGGATCACCGGCGCCCAGTTCGACGTCCTGCGCGAGGAGTTCACCGAGGACGAGATCGTGGAGCTCGTCGCCTTCGTCTGCCTGGTCGGGGTGGCCGGGCAGATGTTCGGCGCGGTCATGGGGCTGGAGGCGGCCGATCCCGCGGAGGCGGCCGAGTACCAGCGGGTGGTCTCCGGCCGTGGGTGAGCGGCTCCACGGGCTCGCCGACCCGCTGCGCCCGCTGTACACCTACCTCGACCGCGTCGACGCCGGCGACGTCGAGGCCATCGGCGCCCTGTTCACCGAGGACGGCGTCTACGACATCCTCAACACCGAGTACCGCGGGCCGGCGGACATCGTCCGGTACCTGCGGACCGCCCTGTCCGCCTGGGAGCGGACCAGCCACCACGCGAGCAACGCGTTGGTGGACGTCGACGGGGACACCGCCCGGATTTCGGCGAGCCTCTACGCGTACCACGCCGGCGGCGAGACCGTCTGGCACTTCTGGGGCCGGTACACCCAACGCCTCGTCCGCCGCGGCGACGGCTGGGCGATCGCGCACATGGCACTGATCGGCATCGCGTCCGACCCGCCCGGCGATCCTGCGCAGTTCACCGGCCATCCCGACCGCCGCCCGGTGGAGGCGCCCTGACCGCGCCGTCGAGCCCGAGGCGATCCTCGCCCTGCGGACCGCCCGGGAGAAGGCAGGTGGGACGCGCGGAGCAGGATCGGCGCAGGTCGGCCGCGGTCGTGAGGGGGGGGCGGGGGCCCGCGCGGCCGGGGCCCCGCCACACGGCC
>NZ_JBEZDN010000148.1:0-9438 GCF_040648315.1 Pseudonocardia sp. NPDC049154 | reverse complement strand
CCGGGGGCCCCCCGGGGTACAGGCCGGGGGGCCCGGGCGTAGGCGCAGGGGCCGGGGCGGCCCGGGTGGTGGTGGGCCCCCGCCCCCTCTAGGGGCAGTCGCCACTCACGGGTCACGCGAAGTGGACGTACTCGTAGTCGAAGGGCTGGCCGTTGATGCCGTTGGTCGGCGGGGCGATCCAGCCGGCGATCTTGCCGGGCTCGTAGACCGGGCGCATCAGGTTCTGCACGTGCGCCTTGTCGCCGGCGCTGGGCAGCCAGGAGTCCTCCTTGGCCTTCCACGCGTCCTCGCCGACGACCTCGCCCGAGGGCGTGACGTGGTGCTCGGAGAACAGCCCGACGTGCCGGTTGAACCCGACGTGCGGCAGGTACAGCGACTCGTCGAAGCCGTTCTTGCCCAGGATGCGGTTCCAGCGCTTGAGGCCGGACTGGCAGTCCTTGACGTACTCGTTGCGCAGGTCGAGGTTGAGCGCGAGCAGCGCGGACACCTCGTCGGTGGTCATCCGCCCGTCCTTGACGGTGTCGATGGTGAACGCGTCCTCGGTGAGCCGGTGGTCGTCCTTGCGGCGCTCCTCCTGCCAGCGGCCCTTGAGCCCGGCGGTGAAGTAGTTGGCCGCGTTCGTGGACTGCTCGGAGCCGAACAGGTCCAGCGACACCGAGTAGTGGAAGTTGATGTACTTCTGGATCACGTCCAGCGGGATGCCGCCGTGCGGGGCGACGTCCTCGGTGTCGTGCTCGTGCATCAGCTCGCAGGTCCGCGTGACCACCCGGTCGATGCCGGTGGTGCCCACGAACATGTGGTGCGCCTCCTCCTTCAACATGAACTCGCAGGTGCGCGAGAGCGGGTCGAAGGCGGACTCCTTCAGCGTGCCGAGCTGGTACTTGCCGTCCCGGTCGGTGAAGTACGTGAACATGTAGAACGACAGCCAGTCCGGCGTCTCCTCGTTGAACGCCCCGAGGATGCGCGGGCTGTCGACGTCGCCCGAGTTGCGCTGCAGCAGCGCCTCGGCCTCCTCGCGGCCGTTGCGGCCGAAGTAGGCGTGCAGCAGGTACACCATCGCCCAGAGGTGCCGGCCCTCCTCCACGTTGACCTGGAAGAGGTTGCGCAGGTCGTAGAGCGACGGAGCGGTCTCCCCCAGCCGGCGCTGCTGCTCCACCGAGGCCGGCTCGGTGTCACCCTGGATCACGATCAGCCGCTGCAGGTCGGCGCGGTACTCACCCGGCACCTGCTGCCAGACCGGCTCGCCCTTCTGCTCGCCGAAGGCGATCCGCCGGTCGTCGCCGCGCTCGGCGAGGAACACGCCCCACCGGTACTCCTCCATCGCGACGTGCCCGAACTGCGCCCAGCCCTCCTTGCCGACGTCGACCGCCGTGCGCAGGTAGACGTCCTGCGTCGGGACCGCCGGGCCCATCGTCTTCCACCAGTTGAGGAAGTTGGGCTGCCACGACTCCAGCGCACGCTGCAGCTTGCGGTCGCTCGCGAGGTCGACGTTGTTGGGGATCTTCTCGGAGTAGTCGATGCTCATGTGCTCACACCCGCTTGCGATCGAAGTCGGCCTTGCGTCCCGTGCCGTAGCGGCGCAGCGCCCCCTCCGGACCGGAGGCGTTGGGCCGCACAAAGATCCAGTTCTGCCAGGCGGTCAGCCGCCCGAAGATGCGCGTCTCCATCGTCTCCGGGCCGACGAACCGGTGGTTGGCCTCCATGCCGGTCAGCGCGTCCGGGGACAGCGACGCCCGCTCCTCCAGCATGATCCGGATCTCGTCGTCCCAGTCGATGTCGTCCGGCGCGTCGGTGACCAGGCCCAGCTCGAGGGCCTCGCGGGCCTCGATCCGCCGGCCGGTCTCCTGGCGCAGCTTGGCGACGTGGTCGTCGTCGCCCCAGAACCTGCTGGCGAGCCGGGACAGGCCGTTGCCCATGGGGAACGACCCGAAGTTGCCGGCCGACAGCATGATCTGGGCCTCGTCGCCCTGCTCGGAGTCGTCCTCGTCCAGGGTGCCGTCGAGCATGTACTGCCGGTCGCAGGCCAGCGCCAGCTCCAGCAGCGCGCCGGCGAAACAGGAGCCGGGCTCGATCAGCGCGATCAGCGACCGCGAGGTCACGTCGAGCCGCTTGAGCACCCGCTTGAAGTAGTGCCGGATCTCGTTGACCAGCCAGTCGTCCTTCGAGTGCTCGGCGATGAGCCGCTCGAAGGCCAATGCGTCCTCGACCTCGCCGCGCGTACGGATCAGCCACGTGCCCAGCTCGAGCTCGTTGGCGCGCAGCCGCAGGATCAGGTCGTCGAGCTCGCGGGTCATGGCCAGCGGCCAGAACGCCTCGCCCAGCTCGTGCACCCGCCCCAGGGACTCCGGCACCCCGCCGTCCGGCCCGGACACGGTGATCTCCACGAGGCCGCGGGCGCGGTCGAACTCGGCCTTGACGTGCCGGTACGCGATCCGGTCCGCCGTCACCTCGGGCTCGAGCGGGGGCAGCGCGACGCCCTGCGCGTCCGCCGGGCGGGACGACGCGGCGGCGGCCTCCCGGGCCCGTTCGGCCACCGTCTCGGCCCACACCCGCTTCGGGATCGTCTCGTCGACGAGCTTCCACTCCACGGCCTGCTTGCCCCGAATGCCCTCGGCGCGGGTGGCGAACACGTCCGCCCGGTCCTTGCGCACCTTGCGCTTGTCCGTGACCCGGGTCAGCCCGCCCGTGCCCGGCAGCACGCCCAGCAGCGGGACCTCGGGCAGCGAGACGGCGGAGGAGTTGTCGTCGATCAGCAGGATCTTCTCGCAGGCCAGGGCGAGCTCGTAGCCGCCGCCGGCCGCGGTGCCGTTGACCGCGGCGAGCCAGGTCTGGCCGGAGTTCTCTCCTGCGTCCTCGATGCCGTTGCGGGTCTCGTTGGTGAACTTGCAGAAGTTCACCTTCCACGGGTGCGAGCTCTGCGCCAGCATCCGGATGTTGGCGCCCGCGCAGAAGTTCTTGTCCTTCGCGCTGGTCACGACCACGGCGCGCACGCCGGGGTGCTCGAACCGCAGCCGCTGGGTGGCGTCGTAGAGCTCGATGTCCACGCCCAGGTCGTACGAGTTCATCTTCAGCTCGTAGCCCGGCACGATGCCCGCCGTCTCGTCGACGTCGAGGGTCAGCGTGGCCACCTCGCCGTCGACCTCGAGCCGCCAGTGCCGGTACGCGTCGGGCGACGTGGCGAAGGAGACCTCGGGTACCTGCTCCTCGCCGGACGGGTCGCTCACTCCGGGCCTCCTGTCGTCGCTGCCAGGTCGGGAAGGGATACCTCGTGCGGTGGCATCCGACACTCTACAACACAGAGACTGCGCGTCAACGATCTGTGGAACGTCGATCGCCGCGGAGGCCTCGCGCGGCCCGGGCGTGGCGGGCGGCACCTCCGGCGCCTCCGGCGAAGGAGATCGACTATTCTCGAAATCGGACGCGCCCCGGTTCGCGTGGTTCTTCCGATATCGTCCCGATGCCGGAGCGTGATTCGTCCCCGGAACACCTTTCGTGAGGGGCGTTCATCGCCCGGAAACCGCCGCGGAGTGCCGCCGGAAACAGAGCCCGCGAAGCATTCCCGCTCCGACCGGTCGACGGGGAGCGGAGGCAGGAGTGATCAACACCGGGGACACCGCCTGGGTGCTCGCGAGCGCGGCACTCGTCATGCTGATGACACCGGGCCTGGCCTTCTTCTACGGCGGCATGGTGCGCAGCAAGAGCGTGCTCAACATGCTGATGATGAACTTCATCTGCCTCGCCGTGGTCGGGGTGCTGTGGGCCTTGTTCGGCTACAGCTGGGCCTTCGGGAACGACAAGTTCGGCGGCCTCGTCGGCGACGGCGAGTTCGCGGGTCTGGCGAACACGATCGGACACCTCGTCGGCGTCGCCTCGGCCACCGCGCCGTGGCCCGGGACCGACGCCCTGCCGGCCCTGTCCTTCGTGATGTTCCAGCTGATGTTCGCGGTCATCACCCCGGCGCTCGTCTCCGGCGCGATCGCGGACCGCGCGAAGTTCTGGTCGTGGACGCTCTTCGTCGCCGGCTGGGCCACGCTCTGCTACTTCCCGGTGGCGCACTGGGTGTTCGCGTTCGACGGGTTCACCGGTCCGGACAACGTCGGCGGCTGGATCGCCAACACCCTCAAGGCCGAGGACTTCGCCGGCGGCACCGCCGTCCACATCAACGCCGGCGCGGCCGGGCTGGCGCTCGCGATCGTGCTCGGGCGGCGCAAGGGCTGGCCGCGCGAGCGCATGCGGCCGCACAGCCTGCCGTTCGTGCTGCTCGGCGCGAGCCTGCTCTGGTTCGGCTGGTACGGGTTCAACGCGGGCTCGGCGCTCGGCGCGAGCGACCTGGCCGGCGTCGCGTTCACGAACACCACCCTCGCCACCTGCACCGCGGTGCTGGGCTGGCTGCTCGTCGAGCAGATCCGCGACGGCAGGCCGACGACCCTGGGCGCCGCGTCCGGCGCCGTCGCCGGCCTGGTCGCCATCACCCCGGCCTGCGGATACGTCGCGCCGATGGGGGCGCTGGCGATCGGGCTGATCGCGGGTGCGCTGTGTGCCCTGGCCGTCGGCCTGAAGTTCCGGTTCGGCTTCGACGACTCGCTCGACGTCGTCGGCGTCCACCTCGTCGGTGGGCTGGTCGGCACCCTGCTGATCGGCTTCTTCGGCGACAACGACGTCAACGCGGCCGCCCTCGGCGAGAACGGTCTGTTCTACGGCGGCGGGTTCCTCCAGCTCGGTCGGCAGGCGCTCGCGGCGGGCGCCGTGCTGCTCTACTCGTTCGTCGTCGCGACGGTCCTCGGGCTGGTCATCAAGGCCATCCTCGGCTTCCGGGTCGACGAGGAGTCCGAGGCGACCGGCGTCGACGAGGCCGAACACGCCGAGACCGGCTACGACTACTCCGCCCTGACGGGCGGCCGGGGACCGAACGGCATGCACGCCGCGGCCGGCGACACCGCGACCCGGGTCGAGAGCTCCTCGTGAAGCTGGTGACCGCCGTCGTCCAGCCCTTCACGCTCGGCCCGGTCCGCGACGCGCTGGAGCAGCTGGCGATCCTCGGCATGACGATCACCGAGGTCAAGGGCTACGGCCGGCAGAAGGGACACACCGAGATCTACCGCGGCGCGGAGTACGACGTCGACCTCATCCCGAAACTGAAGATCGAGGTCGTCTGCGGCGACGGCCTCGCCGAGAAGGTGTTCGACGCCGTCGCCGGGGCCGCGCGGACCGGCCGGATCGGCGACGGCAAGGTCTGGGTGACCCCCGTCGAGCACGTCGTCCGGGTGCGCACCGGGGAGCGGGGCGAGGACGCAGTCTGAGCGCCCGGCTCGTTCAGCGGGCGGTGGCCTCCGTGCGGGCCGTGCCGAGCCGCCCGACGAACTCGATCCCCTTGGCCTCCCTGCCGAGCAGCGTCAGGAGGGCGACGGCGACGAGGACGGGCACGATCGTCCAGAGCAGCGCGAACGGGTAGCCGTGCGAGGCGGCGAGAGCCTGCCGGATGGGCAGGTTGAAGGCCGCGAGGCGGTTCCCGAGCTGGTAGGTGACGCCCGGGTAGAAGCCGCGGATGGTGTCCGGCGACATCTCGGTCAGGTGCGCCGGGATCACGCCCCGGGCGCCCTGCACCGCGACCTGCATGAGGAAGGCACCGAGCGCGAGCCAGCCCGCAGTCGGCGACAGCGCGAAGAGCGGGGCGATCGGGAGGCCGAGGACCGCGCAGAAGACGATCGTGTACCGGCGGCCGAAACGCTCGGGGAGCGACCCGAAGACGACGCCACCGGATCGTGGCCCCGACGGTGTAGAGCACGGCGATCCACGTGGCGGTGGTCTCCGACAGCGCGGCGCCGCCGTCGTCGTGGGCCTTCAGGAACGTCGGGTAGAGGTCCTGCGTGCCGTGGCTCATCCAGTTGAAGGCGGTCGTCAGCAGGATCAGGTAGACGAAGCGGCGCAGCACCGCCGGATTGAGGAACACGTCGCGCAGCGACGACTGCGTGACCCGCATCCGCTCCCGCGTCTCCTCCCAGACCTCGGACTCCTTGACCCGGGTGCGGATCAGCAGGCTGAGCAGGGCCGGGAGCACCGACAGCGCGAAGAGCCAGCGCCGGCCCAGGTCCCACCACGAGAGCACGACGAGCGAGGCCAGCAGGTAGCCCAGCGAGTAGCCGTGCTGGAGCACGCCCGAGAAGAAGCCGCGCCGGTTCGCGGGGATCTTCTCCATGGCCAGGGCCGCGCCGAGCCCCCGCTCGCCGCCCATTCCGATGCCGTACAGCAGGCGCAGGACCAGCAGCACGGTGAAGTTCGGCGAGAAGGCGCACAGGAAACCGACGACGGAGTAGAAGCTGACGTCGACCAGCAGCGGGATGCGCCGCCCCCGGCGGTCCGCCCAGAGTCCGAAGATGATCGCGCCGACGGGCCGCATGATCAGCGTCGCCGTCGTCAGGAAGGCCATCGTCGTCAGCGAGACGTGGAACTCCTTGGCGATGTCCGCGTAGACGAGGACCACAATGAAGTAGTCGAACGCGTCCACCGTCCAGCCCAGCAGGGCGGCGACGAAGGAATTGCGCTGGTCCGCCGTGAGCGGAGTGTGTTTCGATCCCGGCCGATGCCGTCCCTTTCCACCGCACCCCGGGCCCGGCGCGGACGCTACGCGCGGGAAAGTGGTGTCGCCCGAGCGGAGTCCCTTTTCTCCCGCATCCCGCCGTGACTCCCCGAAAGGGCGGACGAGCCCGTTCGGGGTGGTCGGCGGTCGCCGCACGGCACGTGGTCGAATGGACGTCGTGGGTGACGAGCGCGCACAGGCCGGCCCGGAACAGCTCCCGGCTCCGGAGGCCCTCCTCGCCGCGCCCGGGTACGTCGCCCGGCGGTTGCACCACGCCTACACCGCCGCCTGGCAGCGCTACGTGGACCCGCTGCTGACGGGCCCGCAGTTCGCGGTCCTGACCGCGGTCGACGCCTATCCCGGCGTCGAGCAGGGATCGCTGGCCCGCGCCGTCGCGCTCGACCGGTCCACCATGGCGAGCATCGTGCGCCGGCTCGAGGACCGCGGGCTGATCACGCGGGTCACGCCGCCCGAGGACGGGCGCAAGCGGCTGCTGCACCTCACCGAGACGGGCTCGACCACCCTGCAGCAGGCCTACGACAAGGCCCGGGCGCTCGACAAGCTGCTGATGCGCGGGATCGAGCGCGCCGAGGAGACCGCGCTGCTCACCCGGCTCAACGGCATCGCCGAGCACTGGGAGTCCCTGGTCGACGACTGACCCGGAGGGCGCGCCTCGCGGGAGCCCACAGCGCGACCCGCGGGGTGTTGCGAGGCCGTATTTCTCGGTTTCTGACGCGTTACAGCTTGCGTGACCCCTTGCGCTCCGGGATCGTCAGTGTTCGGATTATCTCTGCCGGGCGGCACACAGCATCGCCCTGAGCTGCCGGATCACGGCGGCACCGGCGGGGACGGCGCACCGTCCAGAATGGATCTCACCCGGGAGGGCACGTGGCCAGCCAGTCGTTCACGGTCACCGTCGTCGGCGGCGGGCTCGGTGGTCTCACCACCGCGCTCGCGCTGCGTCGGCGGGGGCTGCACACGGTCGTCCTCGAGCAGGCGGCCCAGCTCGGCGAGGTGGGGGCGGGCATCCAGACCGCGCCCAACGCCAGCCGCATCCTGTTCGGGCTGGGCCTGCGGAAGAAGATGCAGGCCATCCGCACCGCGCCCACCGACCAGGTGCGCCGGCGCTGGCAGGACGGCAGCATCATCGCCTCGCTGCCGCTGGGCGAGCGGGTGGTGCGCGAGTACGGCGCCCCGTACTGGCACTACCACCGCGCCGACCTGCACCGGATCCTGCTCGACGCCTGCCTCGACCCCGAGGGCCCGGGCCCGGTGACCGAGGTCCACACCGACTCGGGCGTCGCGGAGGTGGACCGCTCGGACCCGACCCGGCCCGTCGCCGTCACGGCGGACGGCCGGCGCTTCGCCGGCGACGTCCTGGTCGGCGCGGACGGCATCCGCTCGCGGGTCCGCGACGCCGCCGGCTTCGGCGACACGCTCGTCTTCTCCGGGGAGATGTGCTACCGCGCGCTCATCCCTGGCGACAAGATCGCGGCCGACCCCGCGACCCGCTTCCTGCTCGACCGCTTCCACTCCACGATCTGGTACGGGCCCGAGCGGCACCTCGTGCACTACTTCGTCCGCGGCGGGGAACACCTCAACGTGGTCGCGGTCGTCCCGAACACGCTCGACACCACCGACGCCTGGACGCTCCCGGCGACGGCGGACGAGCTCGTCGACGCCTTCCCCGGCTGGGACGACCGGGTGGCGGCCATGCTCTCCAAGGCCGAGGGGGACGCGTCGAAGTGGGCGCTGTTCCGCCGCCGGCGCGACCCGGTGTGGGTCGACGGCCGGGTCGCCCTGCTCGGCGACGCCTGCCACGCCATGCTCCCCTACCAGGCCCAGGGCGCCTCGCAGGCCATGGAGGACGCCGCCGTCCTGGCCGAGGAGCTCGGGGCCGTGACCCGCGACGGCATCGACGCGGCGCTGGTCCGCTACGTCAACCGCCGGGCCACGCACGCGGGCATGGTCCAGGACGCCTCCCTGGAGAACATGCGCTTCTACCACCTGCCCGACGGCCCGGAGCAGCGCGAACGCGACGCGCAGCTGGCCGACTTCCGGGGCGAGTCGGACGTCTCGTACGACTGGCTCTGGGGTGGTTCGCCGCTGAACGACCCCGACACCGAGTCCCACTCCTACCCGTTCGCCCGCTGACCGCACCCCACCGGAACCGGAGCACACCATGCGTACAGGCGACCAGGTCGTCCAGGATCTCCCGTGGAAGTGGGGGGTGCAGGGCAGGATCTTCGTCATCGGCGGTCTCGGGTACATGTTCGACGCCTGGGACGTCTCCCTGAACGGCTTCCTCACCCCGCTGCTCGGCACCGAGTTCGGGCTCTCCACCGGCCAGCGCGGCCTCGTCGCGACGGCCAACCTGATCGGCATGGCGGTCGGCGCCATCGCCTGGGGCACGATCGCCGACCGGATGGGCCGCAAGAAGGCCTTCTCGATCACCCTGATGATCTTCGCGCTGTTCTCCGTGCTCGGCGCGCTGTCGCCGAGCTGGGAGGTCTTCCTGGTGCTGCGCTTCCTGGCCGGCGTCGGGCTGGGCGGCTGCATCCCCGTGGACTACGCGATCGTCAGCGAGTTCTCCCCGAAGAAGCAGCGCGGCCGCGTGCTGGCCGCGATGGACGGCTGGTGGCCGATCGGGACCACGCTGGCCGGCGTCACGGCCACGTTCCTCGTGCCGGTCGGCGGCAACTGGCGCTGGATGCTCGCGCTGATGGTGCTGCCCGCGATCCTGCTGTTCTGGGTGCGCCGCGGCGTGCCGGAGTCGCCGCTCTACCTGGCCCGGACCGGCCGCGAGGCCGAGGCCCGCGCCGTGATCGACGACATGGTGCGGCGCACCGGCGCCACGCCCG
>NZ_JBEZDN010000147.1:0-19143 GCF_040648315.1 Pseudonocardia sp. NPDC049154 | reverse complement strand
GCCGTTGCTGATCGTCGCGGAGCAGGGCCGGGAGTGGGGCTGGGGCTCCAACTCCGCGATCGTCCGCCGCTGGGGGGCTGGATGCGGATGACGCGGTCGTCGCTGGCCACCGGCCTGCCGCCCGACCTGTTGACCGTGCCCAGCCAGAGCAGGCCGTCGGAGCCGAGGGTGGCGGCGGCGAGGCGGCCGTAGACGTCGGCGAGGAGGGTCTCGGGGGCGCCGGAGAAGCTGCCGTCGTCGGCGGGGCGGAGCACCGACAGGGCCGCGCCGCCGGTCAGCGCGACGGCGACCACCCCCGGCTGCGCCATGCACCCCGCGACGCCCGGGCGGTCCGGCCAGGTCCACGCGGCGGGGCCGAGCGGGCCGGGCGCGACCCGGTAGAGCACGTCGCGCGAGGTCGCCCGGTCGGTGACCCACACCGACTCGTTGGTCGAGTCCGTGCAGATCCCGCCCGGCTGGCTCAGGCCCGTGCTCAGCACCGGCGAGCCCGGGTCCGGGTTGGCCGCGGCGGGGCGGCCGAGGGTGTCGATCCGCAGCACCTTGCCGTTGAGCGCGGTGGGGGCGGGGGCCGGGTCGCCGGCGTTGCCGGTGGCGACGAGCAGGGTGTTGCCGGCGTCCGTGCCGAGCGCGCCGCCGTTGCCCGACGATCCCTTCGGGATCCCGGTCAGCACCGGCTTGGGCGGCTCGTTCGGCGCGAGCCGGAGCACCCGGTTGTCCTCGGGCGTGGTCGCGTAGGCGTAGACGAGCTGGTCCTCCTGGTAGGTGGGGGAGAGCACCAGCCCGGTCAGGCCGCCGCCGCCGGCCGCGTCGACCGGGACGGTGGTGATCAGCACCGGGTCCCTCCCGCGCTCGACCCGCAGCACCCGCCCGGTCGCGCGCTCGCCCACCAGCGCCGACACGCCGTTCGGCAGCACCGCGAGCGCGCCGACGGGGTCCAGGCAGGTGGCGACGACCTGGGGGTCCGGGTCGTCGCAGCCCGCGGGGGCCTGCGGGGCACCGGGATCGGCCGAGTCCCCGTCCTCGTCGCCGGGCTCGCCCCCGGGCGCCTCCTGCACGGACGGCGGTCCGCCCAGCTCGCCCTGGCCCTCGGTCTTCTCCTGCCAGTCCCGCGGGCCCTCGTCCGGGAAGGTGGCACAGCCCGCGAGCAGCGCGAGCAGGCCGATCAGGGCGACCAGCGCGAGCCGCAGGCGGGGAGGGCGGTGGCGCACGTGATCAGGCTAGGCGCGGTGAGGTGAGCGGCCGGTGAGTAGCGTCGGCGGCATGACCGTGGTCCTGGTCCCGCACCCGCGCGGTGCCGACGCCCTCACCGACCTGCCGAACCTCCGCCCGCTGGTCTATGACCCGGCGAAGCCGCTCCCCGCGGGCGCCGAGGAGGCCGAGGTCCTCGTCCCGCCCTTCCTCGCGACGGGCACGGTCGTGGAGCTCGCCGAGCAGCTGCCCAACCTCAAGCTGGTGCAGCTGCTCACGGCGGGCGCCGAGGCCTGGATCGGGAAGCTGCGCGACGGCGTCCTGCTCTCGGACGGCAAGGGCGCGCACGGCGGCGCGACGGCGGAATGGGTCGTCGCGGTCCTCCTCGCGGTGTACCGGGAGCTGCCGGGGTTCGTGCGGGCGCAGGAGCGCGGCGAGTGGACCCAGCACATCACCGACGAGCTCAGCGGCAAGCGGGTCCTGATCGTCGGGGCCGGGGACGTCGCGGAGAACCTCGTGCGCCGCCTCGAGCCGTTCGAGGTCACGATCACGCTGGTCGGCCGGCGCAGGCGCGAGGGCGTGCACGGCATCGACGAGGTGCACGACCTGCTGCCGCAGCACGACGTCTGCGTGGTGATCGTCCCGCTGACGGACGAGACCCGCGGCCTGGTCGACAAGGACTTCCTGGCCGCGATGCCCGACGGCGCGGTGCTGGTCAACGGCGCGCGCGGGCCCGTCGCCGACACGGACGCGCTGCTCGCGGAGCTCCGCAGCGGCCGGCTCCGCGCGGCGCTCGACGTCACCGACCCGGAGCCGCTGCCGGCCGGGCACCCGCTGTGGGAGGCACCGGGGCTGCTGCTGACCCCGCACGTGGGCGGCAGCGTCCCCGCCGCGATGAGCCGCGCGTTCCGTGTGATGCGCGAGCAGCTCGGCTACTTCGCGCGCGGCGAGGAGCCGCCGAACGTGGTGCGGAACGGCTACTGACCCGCCCTCAGTCCTCGGTGCCGACGTCGTTGCTCTGGTCGACGATGGTCTGCCGCTCGGGCGTGACCCAGAGGATCACCCGCTCGGACTTGATCATGTCGGGCGGGTAGTCCTGGTCGTTGTACTTCCGGGACAGCTCGTCGATGTGGGTGCGGGCCTCGTCGCCGGTCGTCGTGTCGGTGACGCGCCCGCGGACCTCTGCGTAGCGGTACGGGTTGTCCTCGTCGCGGATGAGCACGGTGATCCGCGAGTCCCGCCCGACGTTGCGCGCCTTCGCGCGGTGGGTCTCGGTGTTGAGCACGAGCCGCCCGTCCTTGATCCCGCACCAGATCATGTGGTTCTGGATCAGCCCGCTCGGGAAGACGGTCGCCACGGCGGCGAAGTTGGCCCCCTCGGCCAGCTTGCGCGTGTCGTGGTGCAGCTCGGGTCCGTCAAGAGTGTCGGCCATGGTCATCGGGTGCCCCCGCGCCACCGGGCGAAACCTGGCGAACACGCTGGTCGGCGACCCCTCCGACGGCCCGGACGCGGATACCCTCGGCGCCATGACCGACCCCACCAGGCAGTTCGACATCGGCACGCTGGGCGGGACCCGGCCCCCGGAGCCGGAGAGCGACCGGCGGCCGGTGGCGTGGAGCGGCGGGGCCGACATCGGCATGCTGCTGTTGCGCCTCGGCGTCGGCGGGATCTTCGTGGCCCACGGCCTGCAGAAGGTCTTCTCGATGTGGGGCGGCCGGGGGATCGGCGAGACCACCACGATCCTGGCCGACCTCGGCTTCCGGCAGGCCTCGACGCTGGCGTGGGCGCTCGGCTTCGGTGAGCTGATCCTCGGCGCGCTGCTGGTGCTCGGGCTGTTCACGCCCCTCGCGGCGGCGGGCCTGCTGGCCGTCAAGATCTGCGCGGTCGTGGTCAAGTGGGGCAGCCCGTTCTTCGTCGCGGTCTCCCCGAACGCCCTGGAGCTCGACGTCGCGCTCGGCGCCGGCGTCGCCGCGCTGCTGTTCGTCGGGGCCGGGCGGATCTCGCTGGACAGCGGCCGCACCTGGCAGCGCCGGCCGGTGCCGTGGTCGCTCCTGTTCCTGGTCGTCGGGGTCGCCGTCGCGGTGGGCGTGCTGTTCGGCCTGCGGTGACGGAGTGGCTCGCCGCCGTCGCCCGACGGCTGGGCGGTACCCCCGAGGTCGTCGGCCGCACCCCGCTGGCGGGCGGGTACGTCGCGGAGGGCGTTGAGCGCGTCGACCTGCGGGTCGGCGACCGGGCGGTGCCGGTCGTGGTCAAGCCCGCGGATCCCGTCGAGGTCGCCGCCATGCGCGCGGTCGCCGTGGTCGAGGGTGTCGTCGCGCCGCGGATGCTCCACCCCGATCCGCTGGTGCTGACCTGGGTCGACGGCGAACCCGCGGCCGAGGGGGACCCGGTGCCCGCGGACGTCTGGCGGACCCTCGCCCGGGTGCACCGGCACTGGCTCCGCAAGCGGGCGCGCGGCATCCCGGTGGTCGACGCCGAGTGGTGGGCCGCGCTGTGCGAGCGGACCCTCGTGGCGTTGCGCGGCGGGGCCGGGCGCACCGGCGAGGCGGAGTACGAGCGTGCCGCCGGGCTGGTGGCGGAGTGGGCGGCGGATCCGCGGATCCGCGCCGCGCTCGCCCTCCTGCCCCGCACGCTCTGCCACGGTGACCCGCACCGCGGCAACATGCTGGGAGCCGCAGGGACGGACTGGGCACTGATCGACTGGGGCAACGCCCGGATGGCGCCGGCGGGCCTGGACCTCGCCGTCCTCGAGGCCCAGGGCAGGTCCGACGACGCGGCCTACCGCGCCGAGGCACCCGCCCTGCCCGGCCCGCTCGCCGCCGTCGAGCGGGAGTGGGCGCGGGCCCACGTGCACGTGCAGTACCTGGGCTTCGCCGCCGACCACCTCGGCGCGGCCCGGGTCGCCGAGATGATCGAGACGGCCGGGGAATCCCTGTCGCGCCTCGGCCCCGCCCTCACCCACTGCACGACTACCTCGTGAGTGGCAATAGTCGCTATGACGACTATTGCCACTCACAGGGTCAGCGGCCGACGGTGCGCTGCAGGTGCTCGGGGTAGCGATCGCCCGCGACACCGGCGCCGACGGCGTCGAGCTCGGTGATCTCGTCGGGCGTGAGCTCCAGGGTCGCCGCCTCGACGTTCTGCTCCAGGTAGGTGCGGCGCTTGGTGCCGGGGATCGGCACGACGTGCTCGCCCTTCGCCTGCACCCACGCCAGCGCGAGCTGCCCGGCCGTGACGCCGCGCTTCTCCGCCAGCGCCTTCACGGTGTCGACGATCGCGAGGTTGGCGGACATGTTCTCGGCGGAGAACCGCGGCAGCCCGCTGCGCATGTCCTTCTCGCCGAGCTGGTCCGCGGAGGTGATCGAGCCGGTCAGGAAGCCGCGGCCGAGCGGGGAGAAGGGCACGATCCCGATGCCCAGCTCCGCGCAGGTGGGGGCGATCTCCGCCTCGATGTCGCGGGTCCACAGCGACCACTCGCTCTGCAGCGCGGTCACGGGGTGCACGGCGTGCGCGGCCCGGATCGTCGCCGCGCCCGCCTCGGAGATCCCGGCGTACCGGATCTTGCCCGCCTCGACGAGCTCGGCCAACGCGCCCCAGGTCTCCTCGATCGGAGTGTCCGGGTCGACGCGGTGCTGGTAGTAGAGGTCGATGTGGTCCACGCCGAGGCGGGCCAGCGACTCGTCGCAGCACTGCTTCACGAAGGCGGCGTCCCCACGGGCGGCCTGACCGCCGTCCGCGTCCCGGACGATCCCGAACTTGGTGGCGAGGACGACCTCGTCCCGGCGGTCCCGGATCGCCCGGCCGACGAGCTCCTCGTTGGCCCCGGCGCCGTACACGTTGGCGGTGTCGAGCAGCGTGACGCCCAGGTCGAGCGCCCGGTGGATCGTCGCGATCGACTCGGTCTCGTCCCCGGTGCCGTAGCTCTGGGACATGCCCATGCAGCCCAGCCCCTGGGCCGAGACGGTGAGGGCGCCGAGCGTGCGGGTCGGAAGGGTCATGAAGTGAACCTACGCCGAGGAGTGAACGGCGCTCTCGCTCATCAAGTTTGATCGAGAGCGCCGTTCGCTCACGCGAGGTTCAGGGGACGTGGCGAACGGCGCCGGTGTCGGCGCTGGTGGCCATGGCGGCGTAGGCGCGGAGGGCCTTCGAGACCACCCGGTCGCGGTCCTTCGGGGTCCACGGCCGCTCGCTCGCGTCCATCTTGGCGCGGCGCTCGGCCAGCACCTCGTCGTCGACCAGGATCTGCAGCGTCCGCTCGCGGACGTCGATGAGGATCCGGTCGCCGTCCTCGATCAGGCCGATCGCGCCGCCGGCCGCGGCCTCGGGCGCGACGTGCCCGACCGAGATGCCGCTCGAGCCGCCGGAGAACCGCCCGTCCGTGACCAGCGCGCACTTCGCGCCCAGGCCCGCGCCCTTGAGGAACGCGGTCGGGTGCAGCATCTCCTGCATGCCCGGCCCGCCCGCGGGACCCTCGTAGCGGACGACCAGGACGTCGCCCGGCTGGATCTGCTTGGTGAGGATGACCGACACGGCCTCCTCCTGGCTCTCGACGACCCGCGCCGGGCCCTCGAACCGCCAGATGTCCTCGGGGATGCCGGCGGTCTTGATCACCGCGCCGCGCTCGGAGAGGTTGCCGCGCAGCACGGCCAGCCCGCCGTCCGCGGTGTAGGCGTGCGCGCGGTCCCGGATGCAGCCGCCGGCCGCGTCCGTGTCCAGCGACGACCAGCGGTTCTCCGTGGAGAACGCCTCGGTGGTCCGCACCCCGCCGGGCGCGGCGTGGTACAGCTCGACCGCCGTCTCCGACGGCGAGTCCGCGCGGATGTCCCACTCGGACAGCCACTGCTCCAGCGAGGGGGAGTGGACGGAGTGCACGCCCTCGTTGAGCAGCCCGGCCCGCCACAGCTCGCCCAGGATGGCGGGGATGCCGCCGGCCCGGTGGACGTCCTCCATGTGGTAGTCCGAGTTCGGCGAGACCTTGGCCAGGCAGGGCACCCGGCGGGAAATCGCGTCGATGTCGGCGAGCGAGAAGTCGATCTCGCCCTCCTGCGCCGCGGCGAGGATGTGCAGCACCGTGTTGGTGGAGCCGCCCATCGCGACGTCGAGCGCCATGGCGTTCTCGAACGCCGCCCTGGTGGCGATGTTGCGCGGGAGTGCGGACTCGTCGTCGTGGGCGTACCAGCGCTTCGCCAGCGCCATCACCGTGCGCCCGGCCTCGAGGAAGAGTTCGCGGCGGGCGGCGTGCGTGGCCAGGGTCGACCCGTTGCCGGGCAGCGAGAGCCCGAGGGCCTCGGTCAGGCAGTTCATGGAGTTCGCGGTGAACATGCCGGAGCAGGAGCCGCAGGTGGGGCACGCGGACCGCTCGACGACGGACAGCCCGTCCTCGTCGACCGCCGACGACGCCGACGCCGAGATCGCCGTGATCAGGTCGGTCGGCGCGTGCGCCACCCCGTCGACGACGACGGCCTTGCCGGCCTCCATCGGCCCGCCGGACACGAACACCGTGGGGATGTTGAGCCGCATGGCGGCGTTGAGCATGCCCGGGGTGATCTTGTCGCAGTTCGAGATGCAGACGAGTGCGTCGGCCGCGTGCCCGTTGACCATGTACTCGACGGCGTCGGAGATGATCTCGCGGGAGGGCAGCGAGTAGAGCATCCCGCCGTGGCCCATGGCGATGCCGTCGTCGACCGCGATGGTGTTGAACTCGCGCGGCACGCCCCCGGCCTCGCGGACGGCCGAGGCGACGAGGTCGCCGAGGTCCTTGAGGTGCACGTGCCCCGGCACGAACTGGGTGTAGGAGTTGGCGATCGCGACGATCGGCTTGCCGAAGTCGTCGTCGCCCATGCCGGTGGCGCGCCACAGGGAGCGGGCACCGGCGGCGTTGCGGCCGTGCGTGGTGACTCTCGAACGGAGGGCCGGCATCTGTCTCTACTCTCCAGCCGGATCGGGCAGCCTGCCGCCGGAGACGGCGGCCAGTGCGGGAAGGTCACGGACGTGGACGGTCGGCAGCGGTAGCTCGGTCCCGTCCGTCAGCACCGCGCTGACCCGGGATTTCTTGCCCAGTCGCAGCGAGCTGATCTCCGCCCACGGTACGCGCCGCGAGGAGAACGGACGACGAGCGGTGACGGACTCGGCGTCGACGACCGTGCGCACCCGCAGGATCCAGTACGCGAACCCGAGCGGCAGCACGTAGACCAGCCACAGCCACGGCGCCCCGAACGCGAACGGGATCGCGGCCACCAGGAAGAACGCGGCGGCGGCGAGGGCGAGCGGTGAGCGGCGGAAGGACAGCCGCGTGGGGACCGCCCGCGGGGGCAGCTTGTCGGTCGAGGCGACGTGCCCCTCCTCGATCCCGGGCCTGCTGGTGTCCTCTGCGCTCACGTCTCCCATGGTCGCACCTCGCACCGACAGTTCACGCGCCGTCCCGGAGGAGGTGACGCTCCCACGATCCGGGACCGTGCGTCCCAGCCGGTTGACGCCCTCTCCCGCGCGCGTGTTAACGTCGTCGCCATGTCCGCCCTCCGAATTCTCGTACTTCCCAGGCGCGTCCACGCCTGAGTAGCTCCCGAGTACTCGGACCACGACGCGCCACCCTCGTCACGCCTGGCCCAGGCGGCGGGGGTTTTTTCATGTCCAGGGCGCACCCGACACCACCGAGATCATCGGCACCGACAGCAGCGAGGCAGCGCAGATGACCACCGCCACGCCCCGTCCCGGCACCCCGGGACCCAAACCGGCACCGCCGCCGGGACGCGCAGGAGTGCCCGCGGGCCGCCAGAACGGCGCCCCCGGCCAGCGTCCCGACGTCGTGCCCGGGCCGCGATCCGGCCCGGAGCAGGTGACCGGGGCCCAGTCCCTCGTGCGTTCGCTCGAGTCGATCGGGTGCGACACCGTCTTCGGGATCCCCGGCGGGGCGATCCTGCCGGCCTACGACCCGCTGCTCGACTCGACGAGCGTGCGGCACGTCCTCGTCCGGCACGAGCAGGGCGCGGGGCACGCGGCCACCGGGTACGCCCAGGCCACCGGCAGGGTCGGGGTCTGCATGGCGACGTCGGGACCCGGTGCGACCAACCTGATCACCCCGCTCGCCGACGCGCACATGGACTCCGTCCCGGTCGTGGCCATCACGGGCCAGGTGGCCCGGCCGCTGATCGGCACGGACGCGTTCCAGGAGGCCGACATCACCGGCATCACCATGCCGGTGACCAAGCACAACATGCTGGTGACCGACGCCGCGGAGATCCCGCGGGCGATCGCCGAGGCGTTCCACCTGGCCGCCACGGGCCGACCCGGCCCGGTGCTGGTGGACATCTCCAAGGACGCGCTGCAGGCCCGGACGACCTTCTCGTGGCCGCCGGAGCTCAAGCTGCCGGGCTACCGGCCGACCACCCGGCCGCACGGCAAGCAGATCCGGGAGGCGGCCCGGCTCATCGCGGCCGCCCGCAAGCCGGTGCTCTACGTCGGCGGGGGCGTGCTCAAGGCCGAGGCCTCGGCCGAGCTGCGCGAGCTCGCCGAGCTCACGAACATTCCGGTCGTCACCACCCTGATGGCACGCGGGGCGTTCCCGGACAGCCACCCGCAGCACGTCGGCATGCCCGGCATGCACGGCACGGTCTCGGCGGTCGGCGCGATGCAGAAGTCGGACCTGCTCATCGCCCTCGGCGCCCGGTTCGACGACCGGGTCACCGGCCAGCTGGCGAGCTTCGCCCCCGAGGCGAAGATCGTGCACGCGGACATCGACCCGGCCGAGATCAGCAAGAACCGGCGGGCGGACGTCCCGATCGTCGGCGACTGCAAGGAGATCCTCGCCGAGCTGATCGAGGCCGTGCGGGCCGAGCGCGAGCACCACGTGGCCGACCTGTCGGCCTGGTGGGGGCAGCTCGACCACTGGCGCACCACGTTCCCGCTCGGCTACGACTGGCCGGACGACGGCTCGCTGTCGCCGCAGTACGTCATCGAGCGGATCGGTGCGATCGCCGGCCCGGAGGCGCTGTACGCCGCGGGCGTCGGCCAGCACCAGATGTGGGCGGCGCAGTTCGTCAAGTACGAGAACCCGCGCACCTGGCTGAACTCGGGCGGCCTCGGCACCATGGGCTACGCGGTCCCCGCGGCCATGGGCGCCAAGACCGGCGCGCCGGACAAGGTCGTGTGGGCCATCGACGGCGACGGCTGCTTCCAGATGACCAACCAGGAGCTCGCCACCTGCGCCATCGAGGGCATTCCGATCAAGGTCGCCGTGATCAACAACGGCAACCTGGGCATGGTCCGGCAGTGGCAGACGCTCTTCTACTCCGAGCGCTACTCCAACACCGACCTCGGCACGCACAAGCACCGCATCCCGGACTTCACGCTCCTCGCCGAGGCGATGGGCTGCGTCGGGCTGCGTGCCGAGTCGAAGGACGACGTCGACCGGGTCATCCGGCAGGCCATGGAGATCAACGACCAGCCCGTCGTCATCGACTTCACGGTCGGCGCCGACGCGCAGGTCTGGCCGATGGTCGCGGCCGGCACCGGCAACGACGAGGTCATGGCGGCCCGCAACATCCGGCCGCTGTTCGAGGGCGACGAGCTGTCCGCAGGCGTCGACGAGGTCAGCGAGGTCACCGAGCGGGCTCTGGAGGACGGGGCGTCCGATGATTGAGACCCACACGCTGTCCGTCCTCGTCGAGGACAAGCCCGGTGTCCTGGCCCGGGTGTCGGGCCTGTTCTCGCGCCGCGGCTTCAACATCATCTCGCTCGCCGTCGGGCAGACCGAGGCGCCGGGGATCTCGCGGATGACGATCGTCGTCTCCGTCGAGGACTTCCCCCTCGAGCAGGTGACCAAGCAGCTGAACAAGCTGATCAACGTGATCAAGATCGTCGAGCTGGAGCCCACCGCCTCGGTGCAGCGCGAGCTCCTGCTCGTCAAGGTGCGCGCCGACGCGAGCGTGCGCAGCCAGGTCCTGGAGACCGTGCAGCTGTTCCGGGCGAAGGTGGTCGACGTGGCCCCCGAGGCCCTGACCGTCGAGGCCACCGGCACGATGGACAAGCTCAACGCGCTGCTCCGGATGCTGGAGCCCTACGGCATCCGCGAGATGGTGCAGTCCGGGATGGTGGCCGTCGGCCGCGGACCCCGGTCCATCACCGCGACGTCCGCCCGCTGAGGACCTGCTTGTCAGGGTCCGAGCGTCGATACCGATACTTGCGCAAGACCCCTTCGGAGAGGATTCACCACCCGTCATGAGTGTCAACATCTACTACGACGACGACGCCGACCTGTCGATCATCCAGGGCCGCAAGGTCGCCGTGATCGGCTACGGCTCCCAGGGGCACGCGCACGCGCTGTCCCTGCGCGACTCCGGCGTCGAGGTGAAGATCGGCCTCCCGGAGGGCTCGAAGAGCCGGCAGAAGGCGCAGGACGAGGGTCTGGAGGTGCTCACCCCGGCCGAGGCGTCGGCGTGGGCGGACCTGATCATGATCCTGGCGCCGGACACCAAGCAGCGCTTCATCTACGCCGACGACATCGCGCCGAACCTGAAGAGCGGCGACGTGCTCGCCTTCGGCCACGGCTTCAACATCCGCTACGACCTGATCAAGGCCCCGGCGGACGTCGACGTGATCATGATCGCGCCGAAGGGCCCGGGCCACCTGGTCCGCCGCCAGTACGTGGACGGCAAGGGCGTCCCGGCGCTCATCGCCGTCGAGCAGGACCCGTCGGGCAACGCGAAGGCGATCGCCCTCTCCTACGCGGCCGGGATCGGCGGCGCCCGCGCGGGCGTCATCGAGACCTCCTTCAAGGAGGAGACCGAGACCGACCTGTTCGGTGAGCAGGCCGTCCTCTGCGGCGGTGCCGCGGCCCTGGTGCAGACCGGTTTCGAGGTGCTCACCGAGGCGGGCTACGCCCCGGAGATCGCGTACTTCGAGTGCCTGCACGAGCTCAAGCTGATCGTCGACCTCATGTACGAGGGCGGCATCGCCAACGAGCGCTTCTCCATCTCCGACACCGCCGAGTACGGCGACCTCACCCGCGGCCCGCGCGTGGTCAACGCCGCGACCAAGCAGGAGATGAAGAAGATCCTGGGCGAGATCCAGGACGGCACCTTCGCCCGCGAGTGGGTGGCCGAGGACGAGAACGGCCGCCCGAACTTCACCCGCCTGCAGAAGGAGGGTGCCGAGCACCCGATCGAGCAGGTCGGCGAGAAGCTCCGCGGCCTCATGAGCTGGGTGGGCGAGAAGGCCAAGTGACCCCGTGAGCGGCAACTGCCCCTAGCGGGGCACCTGCCGCTCACGACCCCACCTGACCTGCGGTTCCGGCGGCGTCCCTGCGTGAGCGGGGGCGCCGCCGCCGTGTGTCTGTGCTCGCTCGTGGAAGAGGACGGGCACCGGCGGCGTTGACGCGAGGGTCTGTGCCCGCCGGACGAGAGGTGCCCGCCGTGTCCCTGCCCCTGCCGCTGTCGATCCTCGACCTGGCCACCGTCTCCGAGGGGGAGACCGTCCGCGAGGGCCTCGACGCCAGCACCAGGCTGGCGCAGCGCGCGGAGCAGTGGGGCTTCCGGCGCATCTGGTACGCCGAGCACCACAACATGCGCTCGATTGCCTCGTCGGCGACCAGCGTGCTCATCGCCCACGTCGCCGCGCACACCGAGCGGATCACCCTCGGCGCGGGCGGCGTGATGCTGCCCAACCACTCGCCGTTGCAGGTCGCCGAGCAGTTCGGCACGCTCGCCGAGCTCCACCCCGGCCGCATCGAGCTCGGCCTGGGCCGCGCCCCCGGCACCGACCAGGAGACCTTCCGGGCCCTGCGCCGCGACCCGACGGCGTCGGAGCGCTTCCCGCAGGACGTCCAGGAGCTGCAGGCCTTCCTCGGCGACACCAGCCTGGTCCCGAACGTGAACGCCTACCCGGGCCGCGGCACCGGCGTCCCGCTGTCGATCCTCGGCTCGTCCCTCTACGGCGCGCAGGTCGCCGCCCTGCTCGGGCTGCCGTACGTCTTCGCCTCGCACTTCGCGCCCGAGGCGCTGCAGCAGGCCGTCGCCCTCTACCGCCAGGAGTTCCGGCCGTCGGCGCAGCTCGCCGAGCCGCACGTGATGGCCGGCGTGAACGTCATCGCCGCGGACTCGACGGAGGAGGCGGAGACCCTGCGCCGGGCCGTCCAGCGGCAGCGCGTGCGGCTCTTCTACAGCCGCGGCGGCCGGAAGCTCACCGACGAGGAGGCCGAGGCCGTGCTCGACACCCACGCGGGCGAGCAGATCCGGTCCATGACCCGCTACACGGCCGTCGGCACGCCGGACGTCGTCGCGAAGTACCTCGAGGACTTCGCCGCCACGGCGGACGCCGACGAGCTCATCGTGGCCGGCCCCGCCGCCGACCGCGAGAGCTGGTGGCGCAGCTGGGAGCTGCTGGCCGACAAGGTGCAGGGCGCCTGAGCCGTGTCCGGTTCGGCACATTTCACCGGCTCGTGACCCGGAAGTGGTATCAGCGGACCTACGCCCGGGGTCGTCCTGTCGGACCGTCCACCTAGAATCGGCGTCGGTCCGAGTCCTGCCCGCCCCCTGATCCGTGGAGCATCGCGTCGTCGTGAGTACCGCAGCCGCCACCCGTCCCGTCGTCCTGCTCGCGGAGAAGCTCGCGCCCTCCGCGGTGGAGATGCTGGGAACGGACGTCGAGATCCGCCATGTCGACGGCACGGACCGCCCCGCCCTGCTCGGGGCGATCGCCGATGCCGACGCCCTGCTCGTCCGCTCCGCCACCAAGGTGGACGCGGAGGCGCTGGCCGCGTCGACGCGGCTGAAGGTCGTCGCGCGCGCCGGGGTCGGCCTGGACAACGTCGACGTGCCCGCCGCCACCGCGCGCGGCGTCATGGTCGTGAACGCCCCGACCTCGAACATCGTCTCCGCCGCCGAGCATGCCATCGCGCTGCTGCTCGCCACGGCCCGGCACATCCCGCCGGCCGACGCGAGCCTGCGCCAGGGCCAGTGGAAGCGCAGCCAGTTCGGCGGCGTCGAGCTGCAGGGCAAGACCGTCGGCGTGGTCGGCCTCGGCAAGATCGGCCAGCTCGTGGCGCAGCGCCTCGCGGCGTTCGACGTCCGGCTCGTCGCCTACGACCCGTACGTCGCCCCCGCGCGCGCCGCCCAGCTGGGCATCGAGCTGCTGTCGCTCGAGGACGTGCTGCGGGTGTCGGACTTCATCACGATCCACCTGCCGAAGACCCCGGAGACCCTGGGCCTGATCGGCAAGGACCAGCTCGCGCTGACCAAGCCGGGCGTCATCATCGTCAACGCCGCGCGCGGCGGCCTGATCGACGAGGACGCACTGGCCGAGGCCGTCCGCTCCGGGCAGGTCGGCGGCGCGGGGATCGACGTCTACGTCTCCGAGCCCACCACCTCGAGCCCGTTGTTCGAGCTGGAGAACGTCACGGTCACGCCGCACCTCGGGGCGTCGACGGCCGAGGCGCAGGACCGTGCGGGCACGGACGTCGCGAAGTCGGTGCAGCTCGCGCTGGCCGGCGAGTTCGTGCCCGACGCCGTGAACGTGCAGATCAACGGCGCGGTCGGCGAGGAGGTCCGGCCCTGGCTGCCGCTGGTGCAGAAGCTGGGCACGGTGCTCTACGCCGTCGCCGGCCGGCTGCCCACCTCGGTCACGGTCGACGTCGCGGGCGAGCTCGCCTCCGAGGACGTCTCGGTGCTGTCGCTGGCCGCCCTGCGCGGCGTGTTCACCCACGTCGTCGAGGACCAGGTCACGTTCGTCAACGTCCCGGCGCTGGCCGCGGACCGCGGCGTCTCGGTCGAGCTGACCACCGCCCCGGAGAGCGAGAACCACCGTTCGGTCGTGCAGCTGCGCGCCGCGATGCCCGACGGCGAGGCCATCACCGTCTCCGGCACGCTCACCGGCCGGGCCCAGGTCGAGAAGCTGGTCGAGGTCAACGGCCGGCACTTCGACCTGCGCGCCGAGGGCGAGGTCCTGCTCCTCGAGTACGCCGACCGCCCGGGCGTGATGGGCCGCGTCGGCTCCCTGCTCGGCGAGGCCGCGGTCAACATCGAGGCCGCGCAGATCAGCCAGACCACCGACGGGACGGACGCGATCATGCTGCTCCGCGTCGACCGCGCGATCGACCCGGGCGTGCTCGAGCCGATCGGCGCCTCGGTCGGCGCCCGCACCACGCGCCTGATCAGCTTCGACGACTGACCCACACCTGACCGAACGGCACTCTCGCTCACGAGGAACGAGCGAGAGTGCCGTTCGTGTGTGGGGAGACGGCGCCACCGGCCGATGAGCGCGAGCGCCGTTCACTCACTCCATGTGAGCGAGAGCGCCGTTCGTGCGTCCGGGGCCGTCAAGCGGGCCGCTGATGATCACACCCGCCCGTGTACGAACCGCTCACCCGATGCGGTGCGCGGCCCTCGGATCCCTGATCACGCAGCGTCGGCCGATCTAGGTTCTGCTCCGCCGCACCGCGTCCGCCGGTCGGTGGAAGGGGTGGTCGGTGCACGGCGCGCGGTGGCGGAGGGTGACCTGTCTGGGCGTCGCGGGGCTGACCGCCTCGCTGCTCCTGCTCACCGCCGGCCCGGCCGCAGCGCAGGAGAGAGCGCAGCAGAGCACGTCCACCCTGCACAACGTCTTCGTCGAGTTCGACGACACCTCCGCCGTCGCCGACTACACCTCGGCCCTGCCGCGGGGCCGGGACGTCGCCACCCAGGTCGCGGCCGAGACCCGGGCCCGCATCGACTCGAAGGTCTCGGGCCTGCTCGGTGGGCTCGGCGGCACCGAGGGCGAGCGCGAGCTCTACCGCACCACCAACGCCGTCCCGGGCGTCGCGCTCCGCGCCGACGCCGCCACCGAGTCCGCGCTCGCGAGCCGCCCGGGTGTGCGCTCGGTCCGCCGGATCACCGACGCCCGGCCGAGCAACGCCTCCGCGGACCAGCTCGGCCGCGCCCTGCAGACCTGGCAGGACACCGGCCGCCTCGGGCAGGGCGTCCGCATCGGCATCGTCGACACCGGCATCGACTACACCCACGCCGACTTCGGCGGTCCCGGCACCGTGGCGGCCTACGAGGCCGCCCGCGCCGGTCGTGGCACCTTCCCGACGGACAAGGTCGTCGGCGGCATCGACCTCGCCGGCGACGCCTACGACTCCGCGGCCGCCGACCCCGCGCAGACCGTCCCGAAGCCCGACGACGACCCGCTCGACTGCGAGGGCCACGGCACCCACGTCGCCGGCACCGCCGCCGGTTTCGGCGTGATCGCCGACGGCACCACCTTCCGCGGCGACTACTCCGCACTCACCCCGGACGCGCTGAACGCGATGCGGATCGGCCCGGGTGCCGCGCCGCAGGCCGAGCTGTACGCGATCCGCGTGTTCGGCTGCTCGGGCGCGACCGCACTCACCCCGCTCGCCCTCGACCGGGCCCTCGACCCGGACGGCGACGGCGACTTCTCCGACCGCCTCGACGTCGTCAACCTCTCGCTGGGCTCGGACTTCGCCCCGGCCGACGACCCGGTCAACGACTTCGTGCAGGAGTTGATCGACAACGGGGTCACCGTGGTCGCCGCGGCCGGCAACGGCGGCGACGTCACCGACGCCGCCGGTGCCCCGGCCACCGCCCCCGGGGCCATCGCCGTGGCGAACGTCCGGGACGCCGGGGTGCTGCTCGACGGCGCGGACGTCGTCGCGCCCGTACCGCGGCGGGTCACCGGCCAGTACAGCGTCGACTTCTCCGGGACGCCCGACGCGACCGGCGACGTCGTCGCGCTGCCCGCCGCGAACGCCGAGGGCTGCGCGCCCTTCTCGGGGGTCGCGGGGAGGATCGTCTGGCTCGAGTGGCCGGAGGGCGACGGAGCCCGCGGCTGCGGCTCCGCGGTCCGCGCCGACCACGCGCAGGCCGCCGGCGCGGCCGGGGTGCTGCTGACGTCGGAGGCCCCGGAGCCGGGCGGCGTCGGCATCGCGGGCAATGCGACCGTCCCGATGTTCCAGCTCGACGGGTCCTCGACGGCGGCGCTGCGCCCTGCCCTGCAGGCCGGCACGCTGCGGGTCCACCTCGACGGGACGCTCGCCCAGACCGCGTCCGTGCAGGTCCCGGGCATCGCCGACACGATCAGCGAGAGCTCGGCCCGCGGCGGGCGCGGCCCGGGCGTGAAGCCGGACGTCGCGGCACCCGGGGAGTCGATCGTCTCCGCGGCCGTCGGTAGCGGGGCCGGCCGGTCGAGCAAGACCGGCACCTCGATGGCCAGCCCGTTCGTCGCGGGAGTGGCGGCGCTGGTGCGGGAGGCGCACCCGGACTGGACGCCGGCGGAGGTGAAGGCCGCGATCGTCACGACGGCCGCCGACGTCCGCAGCCCGGCCGGGGACCTGATGGCGCCGATGCGGGTCGGGGCGGGCCGGGTGGACGCCCGCGCCGCCCAGGACCCGCCCGTGCTGGCCGCCGACGCCGAGGAGCCGGGTGCGGTCGGCGTCGCGTTCGGCGTGGTCGAGGTGCCGTCCGGCCGGACCGTCACGCTGACGAGGACGCTGCACGTCAGCGGCGCCGCCGAGCTGAGGTACGAGCCGATCACCACGATGCCCGGAGTCACGATCGCGGTGGAGCCAGCGCAGGTCGACGGCCCCGCGGACGTCACCGTGCGGCTCACCGCGCAGGCCGACGCCCTCCGGAAGACCCTCGACCCGACCATGGCCGCGACCCAGGGCGGCCGGGCCCGCCAGTTCGTCGCCGACGCGTCGGGTCGGATCGTGCTCACCGCGGGCGGGCGCGAGGTGCGCGTCCCGGTGACCTCCGCACCCAAGCCCGTCGCGAACCAGACGGCGTCCCTCGACGGCGGTGACGTCGTGCTGGCCGGCGTCGGCGTGGACCAGGGGAGCGGCGCGCAGACCTACCGCTCCCGCGCCGGCGTGTTCCGGCTGCTCGCGACCAGCCCCGAGCTGCCGCGCTGCCGGGTCGGCCTGTCGACCGGCTGCGTCGCCAACGACACCGGCCAGGGCGGCGACGTCCGGTGGGTCGGCGCGGCCCGGGCCGGCGACACGATCGGGATCGCCGTGTCGATGTGGGGCACCCTGCCCGACGTCGGCGCGACCACCGTGCCGACCGTCGGGTTCGACGTCGACGGCGACGGGTCCGTCGACCGCGCCGTCGGCCTGGTGAAGGAGGCCGGGACGGACGTGCTGCTCGCGCAGGTCCTGGACCTGCGGCGACAGACCCCGGAGGGGCCCGCGGAGGTCGATGCGCAACCGGTGAACGGGTTCGAGGGCGACACCGACACGAACGTCTTCGACACCGACACGTGGGTGCTGCCGGTGCGGCTGTCCGCCCTCGGCATCGATCCCGCCGCCGCGTCCGCGCCGCTGCGGATGCAGGTCGTGGTCGAGGGCGACTACGGCCCGACGGACGTGACGAACCCCGGCGCCGAACCCACCGCCCCCGTCGACGTCGTCGACGTCCCCGAGGCGTGGGACCCGCTGGCCGGGCCGCCGTCCGCGGAGCCGTTGCTCCGGCCCGCCGACGCCGGCACCCGCATCCCCGCCCCGGACGGGGAGCTCCTCGTCGTGCTCCCGCAGAACGCCACCGGCGGGCACGCGGTCCCCCTCGCCGGTCCCGCCCCGGGCCCCGCGCGCAGGTTCGTCACCGCCCCGCTCGCCCCGGCTGCTGCTCCATCCGGGTGACGAGGGGAGCACCGGGTGGGACCCCGCCGTCGGCCGCTCCGAGCCGCAGGCGCACAATCTGACCCGCTCGGGGGTGTGTCGGGCCGGATCGGCGTGCCGGCTGGCACGACTTCACCGCCCCGGGTGACCCCGATGGAGTGGACGGTGGCCGATCACCTCCGCACCAGCGGGTAGCGTTCGATAGCCGCCCGATCGCACGCCGTGGTGGGGCGTATCGAGAGAGGACATTTCGCAGCATGCGCCTTGCGGTCATTCCCGGCGACGGCATCGGGCCGGAGGTCATCGACGAGGCCCTGAAGGTCTTGACCGAGGTCACCCCGGACGTCCAGACGACCACCTACGACCTCGGCGCGGCCCGGTGGCACTCCACCGGCGAGCTGCTGCCCGAGTCCGTCCTCACCGAGCTGCAGCAGCACGACGCCATCCTCCTCGGCGCGGTCGGCGACCCGTCGGTGCCGAGCGGCATCCTCGAGCGCGGCCTGCTCCTGCGCCTGCGCTTCGAGCTCGACCACCACGTGAACCTGCGCCCGGCGCGGCTCTACCCCGGGGTCCGCGGCCCGCTGGCCGGCAACCCCGAGATCGACATGGTGGTGGTGCGCGAGGGCACCGAGGGTCCGTACGTCGGCACCGGTGGCCTGCTCCGCAAGGACACCCCGCACGAGGTCGCGACCGAGGTCAGCACCAACACCGCGTTCGGCATCGAGCGCGTGGTGCGGGACGCGTTCGCCCGCGCCGAGCGCCGCCCGCGCAAGCACCTGACCCTGGTGCACAAGACCAACGTGCTGACCTTCGCCGGTGCGCTGTGGTCGCGGATCGTGGAGGAGGTGTCGCTGGAGCACCCGGACGTCTCGGTCGCCTACCAGCACGTCGACGCCACCACGATCCACCTGGTCACCGACCCGAGCCGGTTCGACGTGATCGTCACCGACAACCTGTTCGGCGACATCCTCACCGACCTCGCGGCAGCTGTGACCGGCGGCATCGGCCTCGCGGCCAGCGGCAACCTCGACGCCAGCGGCCGCAACCCGAGCATGTTCGAGCCGGTCCACGGCTCGGCCCCGGACATCGCCAGCCAGGGCATCGCCGACCCGACCGCCGCGGTCCTGTCGGTCGCGCTGCTGCTCGACCACGTCGGCCAGCAGGACGCGGCCCGCCGGGTCGAGGCCGCCGTCGCGTTCGACCTCGCGACCCGCGACCACAGCGCGACCGGGCACACCCAGGCGATCGGCGACCGGCTCGCCGCGCTGGTGTCCAGCCGCACCGCGGAGCCGGCCTCCAGCGAGGCCTGAGCCCCTCCTGCGCGACGACGGCCCGGCACCCCACGCGGG